>JALZVI010000281.1 GCA_023301015.1 Rickettsiales bacterium
CATCTTCATATTTGCCATCTTTGGATTCTCCTCTCCAGGCATGGTAGGTTTTGGCAATGGTAGCAAGATCGTCGGTCGTCAATTCTTTATGTACACGATCTACCATCGTTCCCATATTACGGGCATCTATGAATAGGGTTTCTCCCGCTCTGTTTCGTCTTTCGTTTCCTTTGCCTGCTTTTTTGGCAGAGATGGCTTTTTTGTTTTTGGTCATGAACCATAGACATACAGGTATCTGTGTGGTATAGAATAATTGTCCTGGGAGCGCGATCATACAATCCACCAGATCTTTTTCTATCATCTTCTGCCGCAGCTTTCCTTCTCCAGAAGTGTTGCTACTCATAGAGCCATTGGCTAGGACAAATCCTGCGGTGCCGTTTTCGGAGAGCTTGGCGAGCATGTGCATGATCCAGGCATAGTTGGCATTACTCGCAGGCGGTACATCAAATCCTGTCCAGCGGGGATCGTCTGTAAGCTCGTTCTTTTCTCTCCATGCTTTTTGGTTAAACGGTGGATTGGCTAGTATATAATCTGCCTTGAGATCTGGATGCTGGTCTTTAAAAAATGTATCGGCCGGTACTTCTCCTAGATTGCCAGATATGCCTCTTATCGCCAGGTTCATCTTAGCAAGCTTGTAGGTCGTCGCGGTAAGTTCTTGTCCATATATCGAGATATCCTTGGTATTGCCTTGGTGATTTTTTATAAAATTAATAGACTGGACAAACATTCCTCCTGAGCCACAAGCGGGATCATAGATTTTTCCTCTGTAGGGTTCCAGCATCTGTACGAGGAGTTTTACGATGCATTTAGGCGTATAGAATTCTCCCCCACCTTTCCCTTCAGAAGAAGCAAACTTACCTAGGAAGTACTCATATACTCTACCCACGACATCACTTTCTTCATCACTGATGGTATTGATATTATTGACGGTATCTAGTAGGGCCGCTAGTTTACTGGGATCTAGATTGAGTCTCGAGAAGTAGTTGTCTGGCAGTGCTCCTTTGAGCGATTCGTTGTGTTTCTCTATCGTATGCAAGGCTGTATCTATCTTTAGGGTGATATCATCTTGCTTGGCATTTTCTATGATATATGTCCATCGGGCATCTTCTGGCAAGAAGAAGATATTCTTCATATTGTAGAATTCCTTCATCTCCAGATATTTATCCTTCCCCTCTTCTATAAGTTCTGCTCGCCGTACTTCAAATCGATCACTTACAAATTTCAGAAAAATAAGTCCCAGTACGACATGCTTATACTCTGATGACTCTACTGATCCTCTCAATTTATTGGCAGAATCCCAGAGGGCTTCTTCCATTGATTTTTCTTTTTTTACTGCTTTTTTGGCCATTTAGTTGTTTCTTGACTTTCTACTTATCCCAATAATATATTGGAATCCTGCATAACATATATAGTAGATTCAGGTAATCACTGAATTATTTAGTTCAGATTACAAAATAAGCATTACAATTAAGTCTATAAGAAATGATAAGGAAATAACTTCTCGATAAGTAACTGGCACATTGCATCAGCGCTATAGGGTACCTCCATTTACTGTCTCTTGGGATGAAAGTAGAATAGATTTAGACGAGACATGATGAAGAAGTTTAGCCATAGCTAAGCGACTGAAGAACAACGAATTATAAATTACATTCTATTCGTTTAAGAAAATTTAGAATTTTCTGTTCAAGCAAGAATATAATAAATAGATGTACCCCTTATTAAAAAAACCTTGCTATAGCTAGTATTATGCTTGAAATCCACTAGATTTGAATTTAAACTGACTAGGATCTATTCTGAAGATATTTTCTAGCCCACTGTTTTTGATATAAGTCATACTCGAGGATATAGAATAATCATTCCTAATCTCAATCAAACCAAACCAAACCAAGAATCTTTCAAAACATCTTACACTAAGGCAGTTTTTCAATTGTTCTTCTGGCGTAGACCAACTTGAATCAAAGTCACCTAGAAGTTGTGGAAAAGCTTTTATTAGTTTTTGGGCATAGAAATCAGTAGTTAGTTCTTTCTTACCATTTTTCAAGAGCAAGTATAAGACATACCCAAAGCAAGACTGGATGCCACTATTCTCAGAGAATCCATCATGATAATACCAATTGAACTCCTGAGCATATGCCTTAAATATGATTTTAAATAGTTCTGACCTGTTGTTCTTTCTGAGCAGGTCGCTCCTTTTTTTTGTCAGACTTAATTTGCCTTTACGCTTCTTAGTTAGCTTTAATAAGTTATCTAGTATTATCATAGCATTATCAAGCATCTTTACCTCTTCTTGTTTATATACTTTTCTAGGCTTTAATTCCAATACTTTTTCATTAGTGAATTTTTCAAGATATATTTCAGTAACAAGCTTCGTATTGAGGTTATTTAATTTAGTGAGCTTGATTTCTTTTTCAGATAGGCGTAAGCTCAATAGGTATTCACACAGTCTAAAGAACCCAATGCTATCTAACACAGTCTCACTAATATCACCTCTAAATTGAACGGTAGAATTTTCCCCAAAAGTCGAGTATAATAATTCGTGCATATCAAGTGCACATAGATTATCAAAATCTTCAACAGGGATTGTGTTTAGGGGGTTGTGTATTATTTTCATTTTGCGATATAATTATATTGGTATCGAATATAGTTGTGTGAAATCAATAGACCTACTTCCCTTTCACCCTATCCCAAATATCGCCAAACACCTTTTTCTCGTCACCTGCTACAGGACCTCCATCAGCCTTTAATAGTTCATATTTATAATCTGGTTTTTTCTTCATTTTAAATCTGAAAATAAAATCGTTTTCCCCACTTCCTGTTCCGCCGAATGTGCCAAATCTCAGATCATTGATCTGTAAGCCGCCGTCTTTTTTCGTGACAGCATTATAAAACCCATCTGAAAACCAAGCGAGCCGTTGGATCGTGTAATCTTTATCAGCACCTGGGAGAAGGTCGTAATTCTTAGCTACATGATGAAATGAAATAGGAGACTTATCAAAAATTGAATACTGACCTATAACAAAGTCCTCTCCCGTATCCACAGTTACATTCCATAGGAAATTGGTTAACAACGTAGGGCCCGTAATACAGCGATCGTAGGTTATACCTTGTTTCTCTAGTTGTGCAGAGAAGGTATTATTTATATTCATTTTATTGATGGCGGTAAGTGCAAGATAAAAAGTACTCAGAGTTATGCCTAGTATATTCCATCGTAACCGCTTAAGACTTGCCTTAGCTTGTCGGGCTGCCATTATGAGACAGAAAAGAAAAGGAATTGTATAGAAAAAATCTGCGACAGCAACAATGCTAAAAGCCAATCTATAATCATTGAATGGGGAGAACACCTGAGTTCCATACAACGTACAACAGTCCAATAATATATGTGTCAGAAATCCCCAAAAGAACAGCCATTGCCAATCTTGCCTAGTCGTCGTTTTATTATAAAATTTATGGACCAGCCATCCTATTCCTATACCACCCAGAATCGTAAATAAGAACGAATGCGTAAATCCTCTATGAGAAGTCAATGCACTCAGCTCTGATATAAATGGGGATGTCAGCACATCCAGATCAGGAATAGTACCCGCTATTCCGCCCCATAACATGGCTTTGTTTCCCAGTTTTTTTCCTAGCACTACCTCTCCTACTGCTGCACCTAGGATAATCTGCGTAATTGAATCCATTTATGTTTTTAATTATTAATAAAGTTGTATTGATTATACCTACAAGTCAATCCATATATCTATCCTCAGCCAAATCGCACTATTAACTACCACATTTGGCTGAGGATAGAATTTTATACAATATTTAAAATCCAGTAATTCCCTCTAACAAATGGCTTACCGTTTTTCAAAAAGACAATCCATAGTTACTTGATTATCCATCACTTGATCACTATGATTGTTCTTTTTTACACCGAAAGTGGTTACAAAGGTTGTAAGTACGTTTTTTCTATCGTTCATTTCATTCATGAATTCCCTTTTCTTTTTTATAACACTTTGAGCATATGACTTGTTTATTGTAAATTCAGATTCACTGAACTTTAGCTCACAGATATTAATTGTCCGATCAGTCCTATCGATAAGTAAATCTATCTGTGCCTTTTGATTTCTCCAACTTGAACTATTGGCAGCAATTCCACCTAATTCTAACCCCGCTAATATTTGTCTATAATGCTTCAAGCAGAGATTTTCAAATGCAAAACCACTCCATGAACTATAACTTCTAGAACTATAAAGCGTCTTCCAACTTCCGCCTTTGTTCTTTTTTATAAACTTTAAATAGAACATGGAATACTCATCCGTTAATCTATACAATGTTTCTTTGATAGCATTACTATAAGGTTCATACTCCGATATGAAACCTGACTCAGATAGTTCCTCTATCGTCTTAGTCAAAGTACCTCCAGAATTAATTTTGGTTTTTGTTATCAATGCCTCACGTGTTATTCCTTTCTGTGAACTTGCAAGTACTTCAACAATTTTCATGTGGTTTTCTGAATTGTCAAAAAGTGAGGCAAATATATGATTAAACTCGTCTACCAAAAGCCCTCCTTTATTAAAACACAAGCGATCTATCGCAACAGGAACACTGTCTCCTGAATGGATTTTTTCCAGGTAATGTGGAATGCCTCCTATTGCCATGTAAATCTGCAGATAAGCATATCTGTCAAGTCTTACCTTTTTAGACTTCAAAAACAATTCCGTTTCATAAAGATCGAATGGCAATAATCTAATGGGTAACGTAATTCTATGGTGCAATCCTTTGGGGTCATTCATAACCTTATTAACCATAAAAGAAGCCGCTGATCCACAAATTACAACAATCAAGTCGCTCCTCTTGGAGCAGTAGCTATTCCAAAAATGGCCAAACAATTGAACGAATTTAGACTTATGCGTATATATCCACGGGAACTCATCTATGAATAGAACCTTCTTTTTATTCCCAATTTGTTTATCAATAAATTTACCTAACAAGTTAAATGCTTCTAACCAATTTTCTGGCGTTTCTCTTTTAGAAAACATTTTCTTGCGACGACATATCTCGTTAAAAAAATTGGTTAATTGATCGTTGTAATTCCCATCAGGTATCCCTGACACTTCAAAAACCATGTGCTTTTTATATGTCTGCCTGATCAAAAATGTTTTACCTACTCTTCTACGACCATATATTACTACTAATTCCGATTTGCCTGAATCAAGTAAGCTTTCAAGTTGCTCAACCTCATTATTTCTGCCAATAATTTTATTCATACGATTTCTATCCTCAGCCAAATGTAGTGAATAAAACCCACTTTTGGCTGAGGATAGATTTTTTCAAAAAGTATTACAACTTGATATTTGTACTCAAAACCCTTCTGCCATTTGTTGTAACATATCTACGTGCATGGCTTTAATGCGTTTCTTATCTGTTTTATATAGATGGTCAGCTGAGAGCTTTACAATGACAAGCTTCTTTTCTCTATTGACATAAATAAATTGATCATATATTCCAGCACCAAAAAAATCATTCTTGGGAAATTGAGGCAACCACCATTGATAACCGTAGCCATAGAGATTAGATGATTGGTCAGATTGATTAGGCATAAGGTGTGGCGCATCTGGTGTGGTGGCCGATTGTACCCATTGCTGCGATACAATTTGTTGGCCATTCCAGTTTCCATTATGTAGAAACAACAAACCTAACTTGGCATAATCTCTCAATGTCGCATTGAGACCACCTAAGACAACTTCTGCTCCTGTATTATCAACTATCCATTCTGCTTGATTTTCCATACCTAGTGGTTCCCATAGTAATGCTGAGAGCAATTCAGTCATAGATTTACCAGTTACTTGCATCATGAGCCAACCCAATACTTGCGTATCTATACTCACGTAATGGTTGTAAGTTCCTGGTGTACGAGAAGAAGTCAACGACTTAGCAAAATCTTGCATGGATGACCCCAATGCAAAGGCTCTTCCAAATCGATTGATATCAGAATCGAAATCACCATAATCTTCATTGAATTCAACACCAGAACTCATCTGAAGAAGATTCTTGACGGTAGGGCCATCATATCCTGTACCAGCTAGCTCAGGTATATATTCAATTACTTTTCTATTGATATCAATAACATTGCGATCAACAAGTATCCCCATTATTGTCGATGTGAACGACTTGGATAGTGACCATGATATATGTGTCTCACCTGACGTAAGACTGAGGTTATAATCCTCGTAGACGATGGTATCATTATGGATAATGAGCAAGCCTTCTGTTCTCGATGTTTCTAGGAAGTCATTTACTGAGAATATTTCAGTCTGATAAGTGAATGAGTCTATCAATGTATGATTAAGCACTGCTGGCAATACATAAGGAGCTGCTGCCGCTGGAACTACACTGACGTCAAAGATCTCTTCTATATGTTGAAAGTTATCTATGATGTTATCTTCATCAAATAGATGATTGACATTATTGAGTCTTACTAATTTGTCATAGTTGAAGAAGAGTGCAATGGCTATAATTCCTATTGCGACAAGGAACAATCTAAATAGAATACGTCTCATTCTGATAAATATAAAGTTATACCAGTTTAACTTCAGAATGCCG
>JALZVI010000282.1 GCA_023301015.1 Rickettsiales bacterium
GATTCGCGCATCAAAACAATGGTTTTTGATAAGGATGAAGTCTATACGGTTCTAACCAAGAATGGCTTTGCGACTGCAATCGAGCTTTCACGCAAAGAGAAGGTTCAGGCGATTTCAATAGGTGATAATGTTGGTTGGCAGATTACGCCTGCCAAAAACCGCATTTTTGTAAAACCTCTTTTGCGCAATTCAAACACTAACTTGAGCATCATAACTGACAAGCGCACTTACCAAATTGAGCTGATAGTTAGCTCTGCAAAGGTGCGAAATGCTAGCCACTCTTATGTAGTTCGTTTTTTCTACCCAAGTGAGCGTAAAAAAGCTGAGCAGTTTGCGCCAGTTGCCGCTCCTGTTGTGCCTGAATTCTCTGCTCCCCAGCCATTCGCGCCAGTATCCCCGGTTACTGCTCCGCAGTTTCCTCAGTCAGCGCCATTCCCATCATCCGCACCGCCACCGCCAGCATTTCCTGCCGCGCCTGCGCAACCTAATCTAGGCTCTTTGCCTTCACTGGGCATAACGTCATTTAATTTCAACTACACTCTAACTGGGCCTGAAGCTTCTTCGCCTACCAAGATTTACGATGATGGGAAGTCTACATATTTTGAATTTGACGGGCTCTCAGCAGCTCAGCCTCAAATCGCTTTGGTAACAGCTATCGGCACAGAGCAGCCTTTGAGTGTGCGCGCAAGTGGCAATAAATATATTGTAGATGCTGTGGCTTCAAAATTTGTAATTAGAAATGGCGGTTTTGAACAAATATGTGTGTTTAATGAGTCAGCTTCAGCTGCGCCAGTTCTATCCGCTGCGCCTACAAATATTACGTCTAGGAATTATTAAAGGTAAATTATGGCAGATGACGAAAACTATAACCCGCCGGAAAACGAAGCGTATGGCGGCATGGATGAAGCTGGAGATATGGTTGACGGCCCCGCAGTGGCCGCGCCAAAAGGTAAGAATTTCGTTATTATGGGGCTGTTCGGTCTAATCATATTGTTGTTAATGTATCTCTTCTTGGGTGGAATCGGAGGAGATGAAAAGGTAGATACTGAAGAAGAGGAAGAAGTTATAACAATCCCTGAGAGAACAGCTCCTCCAGGATCTTTTTCTCCACCGAATTTTGATGATATTATAGAAGTTCCTGCGCCGCCCGCGCCACCACCTCCGCCGCCTGTTCCCACTGGTGGATTGGATTTGGGAGATGAAGAAGTTGTCCTTAGCCCCTTGGAAGACCCAAAGAAAAGAAAGCGCTATCAGTCTGGTATGTTGATTACCAGTGGAGTGTTTAATAGCTCTGAGTTGAGTAGTGGAGTGAGTAAGGCTACCCAGACGGATATATATTCTGCTGCTAATGATAATGACCCGAATGTTGGTTTTGCGGATACATATTATAACCAAGATTCAGTTCCAAATGCTTACGCACGTAAGTTAGGCAATATGTCGCGCTTAATCACTCAGGGGAAGATTGTTGAAGCAATCTTGGAAACGCCAATTAACACAGATGTGCCTGGCATGATCCGTGGAATTGTTAGCCATGACGTTTACGGAGAGTCATCAAGAACAGTTCTGATCCCTAAGGGGTCTCGTATTGTTGGGACGTATAATAACCTCGTGATTCGTGGGAATAAGCGTGTAAATATTATCTGGAGCCGTGTGATTCGTCCTGATGGTATTGATATTATGATTCGTTCTCCTGGAACAAACCAGCTTGGTACAGCCGGAGTGGAAGGTGTTGTGGATAACAAATACCTAGAAGCCTTCTCTAGCGCTTTCTTGGTTAGTGCAATTAACATAGCCGTTGCAGTTGCTATTGAGTCAATTGACGATAGCGAAGCTTCGTCAACGACTAATACGGATGGTAGTGTTACAACAAATGCGGACACAACAACTGAGGCTGGGATTCAGGCGGTTGACTTGTTTGGATCTGCGGCTGAAAACCTTATTGACGGTGCTCTAAATATCAGCCCAACAATCACAATTCAGCAAGGAAAGAGGGTGAATATTTTTGTAAACAGAGACTTGGTGTTCCCTAGTCAGCTAATTAACGATGTGCAAATAATACAATGAGTTTAAATAAATGAGTTTAAAGGCCCTAGAAGTATATTTAGCCCCGCTTGAGAGAATTTTCTCTCTGCCAAATGTAGTGGAGGTTTCTATCAACCGCCCTGGTGAGGTTTGGTATGAGGTGAAGGGCGAGATGTTCCAAGAAGATATTCCTGAGCTAACGCTTGAGCATTTGAAGGGTCTTGGACGCCTAGTTGCGCAGTCAACCGAACAGATGGTGAGCGAAGAGAAGCCTTTGCTTTCCGCAACTCTACCTGCTGGCTATCGTATTCAAGTTGTGTTCCCGCCAGCATGTGAGCCTGGTGTGGTTGCAATGTCAATCCGTAAGCAAGCCGTGCTCGATTTGGACTTGGACGCCTATGAAGCGATTGGTGCGTTCCAGAAAACTGTTTCGCAAGAAGGTGAAGACAAAACGAATGTAGAGCTGAGCGAGCTTCTTGACCGAGGCGAGGTGAAGGAGTTTATTAAGCGCGCGATTAAGTATAAGAAAAACATTCTTGTAAGCGGTGGTACATCGACTGGTAAGACAACATTTATGAACGCTGCACTCAAAGAGCTTGGTATTAAAGAGCGCATAATCACTGTTGAGGATGCGCGTGAGATTGACATTAAGCATATTCCAAACAGTGTGCATCTTGTTTCGAGTCGAGGCGGGCAGGGACGCGCATCTGTCACAACTCAAGATCTGATTGAGGCGTGTTTGCGTCTGCGCCCAGACCGCATCATCGTTGGTGAGCTTCGTGGTGCTGAGGCGTTTTCATTCATGCGTGCTGTGAACACCGGCCACCCAGGTTCAATTTCTACTCTACATGCCGATTCCCCAAAGCTTGCATTTGAGCAGCTAATTTTGATGATTATGCAAGCTGGTCTCAACATGACACGTGACACAATCAAGGAATATATAGACTCTGTTGTGAATGTCGTGATCCAACTAAAGCGTGGTGAAGGCGGGCAACGTTATGTGTCAGAGATCTTCTTCCGCGATAGAGTTGAGGTGAAATAAGCATGGAAACTTCAAGAAGGATTGGTGCAGGCGTTGAGAATATCGCAACATTCATTAAAAACTGGATGGCTAAAATCACACTTTTCGTGATCATCGCTTTTTGCTCTCTATACCTAGCCGGTGTTTCATTCAACTATCTGCAATATAGCAAAGTCAGCTTAGGAGTAACTGCTTCAATTGAGAAAGCTTTGTATGGAAAAGGCTGGAAGAAAGCTTATATATATTACGACAAGCGCGGTGAGATTGTTGATTATTATACAAAAGGTTACGAGCCGTATCGCAAGCAATATGAAGTTTTGCCAGAGCCTCAGCGCAGTAAGAATCTAGAGCTTCTTGATGAGACGATTGAGACGGCGACGGATAATTATTTCATTAGCAACGGAATTGAAGTTGATAAGGGGTTTTTCATCAACCTCCTAATTTGCACATTAACTCCATTGCTGTCCTTCCTTTTCTTGGGCTTTCTATTCCGCGCACCTCTGGCCGATTTCCGTCCGTTTGAGAAAGATGATAGTATTCATGGTGACGCAAGATGGGCAACTGAGAAAGACATTAAAAATGCGGGCCTGCGTGAGAAAAAAGGGATTGTAATTGGACGAGACAATCATGGTTTCTTGGTTGCTGGCGGCTATCAACATGCGCTGCTATTTGCTCCTACGGGTTCTGGTAAAGGTGTGGGTACAGTTATTCCCAACCTCCTATATTGGGAAGAATCATGCTTTATTCATGATATCAAGCTTGAGAACTTTGAGCTAACATCGGCATATCGCAGGGATGTGATGAAGCAAGATGTGTTCCTTTGGTGTCCCGCTGATCCTGATGGTAGGACTCATTGTTATAACCCCCTAGATTGGATTTCGCCAAAGCCTGGGCAGATGGTGGATGATGTTCAAAAAATCGCCAACCTAATTTTGCCAGAGCAAGAATTTTGGACAAACGAGGCGCGCACGCTGTTTGTGGGTGTAACCCTATATTTGCTAGCTGTTCCAGAAAAAACAAAGTCATTTGGCGAAGTTGTGCGAGTGCTGCGTTCGGATGATGTGGTTTATAATTTGGCTGTTGTTCTCGACACAATCGGGAAGAAGATTCACCCAGTTTCATACATGAACATCGCAGCTTTCTTGCAAAAAGCCGACAAAGAGCGCTCTGGTGTTATTTCCACTCTCAACTCAGGTTTGGAGCTTTGGGCTAACCCTTTGATTGATACGGCGACCGCTTCTTCTGATTTTAACATTCAGAACATGAAGAAAAAAGCGACCACGGTATATATTGGTTTGACGCCAGATAACATCCAACGTTTGCAACCGCTTTTGCAAGTTTTCTATCAGCAAGCCACCGAGTTTTTGGCACGCAAAATCCCTGATCCGAAAGAAGAACCATATGGCGTTTTGTTCATGATGGATGAGTTCCCGACCCTAGGTGAGATGAAGCAGTTCCATGCTGGTATCGCCTATTTCCGTGGTTATAACGTGCGCTTGTTCCTGATTACTCAGGATACTCAGCAGTTGAAGGGTATTTATGAAGAGCATGGGATGAACACCTTCCTGTCTAACTCTACATACAGAATTACATTTGCGGCCAACAACGTGGAAACGGCGAACCTGATTTCGCAGTTGATTGGTAACAAAACCGTGAAGCAGCAGTCAATCAACAAACCAAAATATTTGGATTTGAACCCTGCTACTCGTACGATTCATGAATCTGAAATTCAGCGTGCGCTGTTGCTTCCGCAAGAGGTGATTGGCCTGCCGCGTGACGAGCAGATTATCCTGATCGAGTCTACGCCGCCGATCCGTACGAAAAAGATTTTCTATTATAAGGAAAATTTCTTCAAGAAGCGCCTGTTGGGACAAATTGAAATTCCGACCCAAGAGCCATTTGACCCGCGCGTTTTGGAAGAAGAAAAGAAGAAGAAAGAAGCGGAAGATAAGAAGAAAAAAGAAGGCGATAAAAAGAAGAAAGATGACGAGAAAGCAAAGCTGAAGAAGGATGCTGAGGAACTTGAGGCAACAACTGCGGCTCAAGAGAAGCAAGCACCTGCTGCGCCAGAGTCAAAATCCGAAGCTCCGCCTGCGCCAAAGCCTGCTGCACCTGCTGCACCTGCTGCACCGAAGCCTGCTGCTCAGCCGCAAGAGAATGTTACATTGAATAGCTCTGTTGCAGGGGGCGCTGCTGTAACTTCTGCTCCAGCTCCAAAAGCTGAGCCAGCGAAAACTGATGTTCCAGCTGCTTCGCCTCCAGCTAATGCGGGCTCTGACGCAAAGCCAAAAGAGACATATCCAATGGATGATTTTGACCTAGACTTCCCAGACTTCCCAGAGTTTGATGACAAGCCAGTGGATGCTGAGGTTAAGGCGGCTGCTGATAATTCAGGCGGCGAGGGCGGCGGAAATAAACCTGCTTAACCCGCCTATTTGCTTGGTGCTTTCTCAGAAGATGGCGCAATCTCTTCACGTTGCGCTTTTAGGCTTTCAAACCTATCCGCAGGCACAATCCCTTCCTCATGAGCCAGTTTAATAATATCCCAAACACTATGCTCGCCGTCCAATGCTGCCTTGATTTTTTCACTCTCAAGCATTTTAGGATGCGCATCTGTCAATGCCAAAACGCCATCTAGCTGCATCCCAAGCGAGTTCAAGCGTGATGGCTTGTGCTCAGATTCGCCTAACCCATGGTTTGATTCTGACGTGTGGAAAAGCTGCTATCTTCCAAACTGTCCAACGCCTAGCTTTCGTAATAATGGTCTAATAAAATTTTCAAACATGCCCTCTTTCTATAAGGCTAGCATGCATTTGCCGAACGAGAATTAGTCAAACAAGCTGCTGACAGAGGTCTCTTCTGAAATGCGCTGGATAGCTTCTGCCATAAGTGGGGCGATTGGGAGGAAGCGGATGTTATCGCATGCTCTTGCTTCGTCCGTAGGCTTGATTGTGTCTGTCATAACCAGCTCATCCAAGGCAGACTTGCTAACACGCTGAACGGCAGAGCCAGAGAGCACGCCATGAGTGATGTAAGCCACCACAGATGTTGCGCCACGCTCTTTCAAAGCTGCTGCGGCGTTGCATAAAGTCCCTGCTGAATCGACTATATCATCAATAATAATACAATCGCGTCCATCAACGTCACCAATTACGTTCATCACTTCTGATTCGTTCGCGCGTTCACGGCGTTTGTCGACAATTGCCAAGTCACCATCAATGCGTTTTGCGATATAGCGTGCGCGAGCAACACCGCCAACGTCAGGTGAAACTACAACGAAGTTTTTTTCTTTGTGGCGCTCCTTGATGTCAGTCACCATCACTGGCGCGGCATATAGATTATCCACAGGGATGTCGAAAAACCCTTGTATTTGTCCGGCATGCAAATCGGTTGTAAGCACGCGGCTTGCACCTGCTGTGGTGATTAGATTAGCAACCAATTTCGCAGAAATAGGTGTTCTTGGCCCTGGCTTGCGGTCTTGTCTGGCATAGCCGAAATATGGGATCACTGCGGTAATGCGGCGAGCAGAAGAGCGGCGCAGTGCGTCTAGCATCACCAGCAATTCCATCATGTTGTCATTGGCAGGGAAGGATGTGGATTGAATCACAAACACGTCTTCACCGCGCACATTTTCCTGCACCTCAACAAAGATCTCCATGTCCGCAAAGCGCTTCACGCTTGCTTTTGTGAGAGTTGTACCAAGTTGTTTTGCAACGTCTTCGGCGAGGGATAAGTTGCTATTGCAGGATATAATTTTCATGTGCGGATAAATAGCAGGAAGGGGCGGGGCTGTAAAGCTGAAAATGAATGTTGATTTTTGTTAGGGTTTAGGGTAGGTAGTGTTAATGAAAAGAAATTATAGAGTGGGTGAGCGGGGTTTTTATATAGAGCCGATAAGCTTGGAAGAGCTGCAAAAGCTTGCGCAAAGCGATGCTGGGCATTTTGAGCTGCTTGATGCTATGCGCAGATATTCGGATATGCTGGTCATTGAGTTGACGGAGAGTGAAGTGCAGTCTTCTTAGTATACGCGCTATTACGGCTTGGATGAAAGCAAGGCATCCACACTTGCTTATGAATCTGCAAAGGTTGCTTTGCTCAAGACATATGTAGAGCGCATGTTTGCGAAATTATTTCGGCCTTACTCTCAAAGAAGTGGGTGGTTTTATTGGAGTTACTAGAGAAAAAGTTAGGCAGAATGAAACCAATGGTTTTCTTAATAGCAGAGGGGGCAGTGTAC
>JALZVI010000283.1 GCA_023301015.1 Rickettsiales bacterium
GTTAGTGATGTGTTCTGTGTCCAACTTGGTTCTTATATACTCTATTGCACTACTTAAATACTTGAATTTACACAGTAAAGGTATATGTTCTGAGCCCATATCTTGCCCCCTTTTCTTGGCAGCACCTGAGAACTTGCATGCATATTCTCCTCTACTAGATTGTTTGAATATACCAGATTTAAGTATTTCGCACGATCTTCTACCACATAAAACACTTATAGCAGATGCTATTATGAACGTATCTTCTGATAAATCTTTAACTATAGATTTACACCTAGAGACGAGTTTGTCGGCATTTTCTACCTCTACACATTTCATTGATCTAGATTCTATACTCTTAGATGCAAGACTACTGTTTGTCATCTTGTCATCGGTAGAAAGTCTGTAATTGTACATATAGTCAGGTAAAATCTTCAAATCTGCTACAATTGCATCAGCTCTTTTACTACCGGTAAATTCACCTTTTTTTGCTAAACGCTGGTTAGCAGTTTGAGTTTTCATATCATCTTTGCCGAATTGAATGTATTTATCAAGGTATATAGATGCTAATCTTTGATTCTTGAGTGATCTTAGACCTGCTTGGAACATATCATCGAACAATTGATTTCTTTCACCGAATTTCATCCACTCACTTTTAACTCTTGTCATTTGAGAAGGGAAAGATGATAGAGCATACTTGTCACGTATGTTCTGAAGTACCCCGAATGCATCCTTTGTACGATGTAATAGTTCTGCTTGCGATACTATGAATTCAGATGGCATGTCGTAGTAATAATATGAATATTCATTTGAAAGGAGAAATATGCGTTATCGTTAAACGACTTGTACAGAGTTCACCATAGACAATACAGACCATGCGAGCATGAACAATGGCATACCAGGACCCGATGCTAAATTTTTAGGCCTTTCTAGAGAATTTACAGACATCATAGCAACAAACACCAATACAGGTGGTATCATAGCTAGGCCATGGATAGTAGGGTCGTGAATTTCATCCTTGCTATCCCCAGGATGTCCGTGGTTTTTCATACCCATGAAAACTCCGATGGAAATCCATGCCATCATGAATACAATCTTGGTCATATTGATCGGAAGCCCACTTACGTTCTTTTCCATCATCATCCTTGTCATCATAGCAGCCATGTATACAAGAATGGATGAGATAACCAGTAAACTTTTGTATTTAGAATCACGGGTACTATTTTTTACAAACGAAGATATCATCAAGATCCAACCAATACTAAACAACGGCATACCAGTAAGCATTTGGAGAGGTTTACTAGGTAGGGTGTTCATTCCTACAACAGCTGATGTTATAGACACACCACCAAAAAGGGATAATAGAAGGGGAGTTTTTTCAAATGATAATGACATATTGTATATTATTTTTAGTATATATTATTTACTGAATTTTCTAATAATTTCATCTACATAAACAAATATGATCATGTATAAAATTGGAGCCACTAAATGAACCCTACCTGAACTCTGACTGTCCATTTTAAAAAGTTTCACTGGTAAATCTAACCCAAATCTCCCTATAATAGAAAGGATTAGACCAGTTATAAACCCAAACATAAGAGTATTAATCCTTATTCCACCTATCATAACATCATCGTCTGTCTCTGATTTTTTCATCATGTAATATGATATACCATATAATATAGCTATACCAGTATGTAACGATTCATGTGGTATAGACAGGTATTGCTGGATTTGGACACTATCAAGACTATTTAATGCACTTGTACGGCCCTTATACTGTGCGAACCCCACATAAAGAATTGTTGGTAATATAGATAATATAGAAGATCCTTTAATAAAATCTTCCATATTATATTTTATACTTATAAGCTAATATTTTATTGGAAATTCTGGTCACTAGGAGGGGCAGTTGGCTTCTTCCTGTTAAACCTTTTAAACACTGTGTTGTATCTTCTACTACTGTCTCGTGCCCGAAGTCTATTTATTTCACCTATAAGGACACTTTTTTCCTCTGCAAGTATATCACCATTCTCTAATTTAATTTTAAGATTTTCAATGTCCCTATTCAATCCATCGTTAGACTCTTCGCAATCTTTAAGATTTTGAAATTGCTTGATGCGTGCGTGTTCACACTCACTTTTACATTCCTGGACACTGTCCGCTGCCTCTTCCAACATAGATTCTAGTCCAGATATTTTATTTTTAAATAACTCATTCTGTCCCAAAAGGCGATCCTTCATAGTTTGAAGTAATTCTAGGTCATCTTTCATGTCAAAGAATTTAGAACTTTGGTCTTCAAGTTCTGATAGTCTGTTACGAAGTATTTCGTTTTCTGAAGATACTTTGATAAGTTTCAATTCTGAATCTGCCTGTTTGGAAAGAGCATCTGCTTTTGTGGAAAGAGCACTGATAAGTTTTTGATGTGTGGACACAACTTGTGGTTTTCGGGGAGTTTGTATTTGTGCCTTAAGAGACCCAATGTCAAACCGCAAGTCATTTATGACCTTTTCTTGGGTTTTATTAAGTCTTTTAAGAACACCATTCTCTTTAATCAATGGACCAAGTCTATCTATAACTTCGACAGCCTTTGAGAATAATTCTTTCGCTCTTTGTCTGGTATTGGGGTTACTCAAATCCATGATTATACAATCAAGATCATATATTTATTCTTATTATATAGGAAAAATATAATCAAATTATGAAAAAATTGGGTTTATCGTTAATATATATATTATGATTAATTACTTTTGGTTCGCTGAGCGATATTTTATAAATATACATGTTATATAACTTACAACATGCAAGTCGCAGTATGGGGTCCAGTTGGATGGAAGTTTTTACACTCTGTAGCCCATGGGTATCCCGAGATACCAGAAGAGTTCGACGAGGAACATAATTTGCCTAAAGGCACTACAGCTGCTAATTACACAAGTTTTTTCAATTCTCTTGGAAATGTTTTACCATGCAAATACTGTAGAGATTCTTATATGAAATTCATAAAGGAATCTCCTATCAGGACAGAGTCAAGATATGCCATTACCAAATGGCTATGGGAGATACATAATAAGGTAAACAACAAACTTGGGGCAAATAGTAGCGACTTCAACTCGGTATGTGCAGAATATGAATC
Organism: Rickettsiales bacterium; assembly: GCA_023301015.1. Next base: position 3,116 of record JALZVI010000283.1, read on the forward strand.
ATACCGAGCAAGCTGCAGCAAAAAATCGGCAATGGGTTGTACGGTTCCTTACATGAATAACACTAAGAAAAAATCTGTTGTAACAGTATACGAAGTCAACAGGAATCCATTTGCCAAAATTTTTATAACCATTCTGATTTTTATATCAGCCTACCTACTATTTAAGAAATTTAACCGAAGAAGCTCATGAAGCTAGACTTCTTGGTGCAGTGCGAACGGCGAGCGGCGGCGGCGGCGCGGCGGGCTTCAAGTTCAGCCATGAAAGCGGTCTGGCGGGCTAGGTCGGAGGCGTTCTGCTCGGCCTGGCGTCCCTGCTGGTAGTTGTAAAGGTCAGCGGCGTTACCGTTTACAAGGACGGAGTAGTCGCGGGCACGGTTTCCGGAGTATTCGGAAGCGGGTACCTGACGGGTGGTGTCAAGAACACGCTGGGCGGCGCGGCGCTTCTGGATGGTGACAAGAGCCTTACCGTATTCGGTCTTCTTGGACACGCACTTTCCGGTGACGTCATCGAATACGAATCCGGTGTTGCATGTCTTAGGTGCGCAGGTACCATCGGCACGGCGTACGTAACCGAGAAGGGGTACACCAGTTTCCTTGTCCATGCATCGGACAGTTCCACACGAACCACTGGCGGTCTTCATGTAAGGCTGACGGCATGCGGTGGAGCACGAGCTGCGCGAACGCGAGCGGGAAGCGGTCTTCCTGGAAGCGGTCTTCCTCTTAGGGGCGGACTTCTTAGCGGTAGACTTACGGGCGGCACACTTTTTAGCAGGCATATTTTTAATAGTTAATATAAATTGTAAATATTTTTTTTGTTGAATTAAGCGTTTCGTGTGGCTTGATTCGAATTATATACTAATATATATACCAAAAACTAATTTAATTATTTTTTATCGTAATACCAACTTTACCACTTTCATTCATTACCAACCCACTATAAAACCAAAACAAACATGGCTAAAAGATCTTCAAAGAATGATACCAATTCTTCCCAGAAAAAGTTTGTTAAATTGTCTGGAAGGGATCATATACTTCAGAGAAGTGATATGTATTGTGGAAGTCTTACCCAGGACCTTCGCTCTTGTTATGTACCATCTTCTACTGGTGGTGACATGGAACTACTTGATGTGAGTGTTGCTCCAGCATTCTTACAGATTTTCGAGGAAGTCATCATGAATGCGGCTGACAGAGTTTCGGTATCGTTCGAAAAAAATGGAAATGTCACAAAAAAGACTACTTCTATTCAGATTAACGTATGCCAAGAATCTGGTCAAATTTGTGTACACAATAACGGAGATGGTATCCCTATCCAGTTTGATGAAGATCACGGGTGTTACATACCCGAACTTGTATTTGGTCATCTCAGGACATCATCTAATTATGATGACAACAATGAACGTCTTAATGTCGGTAGAAATGGTATTGGAGTCAAAATAGTGAACATTTTTTCCAACACATTCATCATAGAGACTGTTGATGCATCAAGTGGGAAAAAATACAAACAAAAGTTCACTAATAACATGTCCAAAATCCATAAACCAACTGTCAAAGATTTCACTGGGGAACCTTATACAAAGGTTACGTTTGATCTGGACCTGGAAAGATTTGGTATGAAATCTATACCAGATGATGTTATGGGCATCCTCATGAGAAGGACACATGAAATCTGTCTATGTGCTCTTGAGACTATTAAAGTTACATTCAACAAGAAGAATCTCAAGACGGATTCTGTTGAAAAATACATGCAACTTTATGGTATCGAGAAAAAGATTGCATCGTGTGATACTAATGATAGGTGGAAGGTTGGGATTGCATTTACACCAAGTGTTGAATCATTCAGGCATATGTCATTTGTAAATTCTACTTGTACTCCCGACGGGGGTACCCATGTGAATTACATCCTTGATGCTTTCATGAAAAAAGCAATGCCAATACTGAAAAAGAAGTTTAAGTCAAACAAACTTAAGCCATCAGTAGTAAAGGATGTTTTGACTTTAGTTGTAAGTTCACACATAGTCAACCCCACATTCTCTTCTCAGACAAAGGATAATCTAACTCTCCCATCCAAAGATTTCGGATCCACATTTGATGTAACAGAAAATATGGTGAACAAGGTCTTGAAATCTGGTCTAACTGATTACATCACAGAATATCTTAAGAGTAAGGACAAAGAGGTCATGAACGACAATGATGGTAAAAAGGTCAATAGGATCAAGGGAATCCCAGATCTACATGATGCTAAATATGCAGGTACTAAAAAGTCATCCGAATGTCTTTTGATTCTTACAGAGGGTAAGTCTGCTCTTACGTTTGCATTGTCTGCTATGTCAGTGATTGGTCGTGATAGGTTTGGAGCTTTCCCTCTTAGGGGTAAGTTACTAAATGTAAGAGATGCATCACCCACTCAAGTTGCAAACAATTCAGAGATAACAGCTATCAAAAAGATACTTGGTCTCCAAAATGGAGTTGTCTACAATGACACATCCAAACTTAGATACGGTGGTGTAATAACACTATGTGACGCCGACCTAGATGGTGCTCATATCAGAGGATTGCTCTTGAACCTCTTCGATGTTCACTGGCCTTCTCTATTGAAGATGGGGTTTGTAAAGTCAGTCAATACTCCTATTGTAAAGGCAACTAAGGGTAAAGATACCAAACTGTTCTATAATGATTTTGACTATAAAGAATGGAAAGATGAAGTAGGTAGTGGTATCAACTCGTACAAACTCAAGTATCTAAAGGGTCTAGGGTCATCTACTGCTGACGAGGCAAGGCAGTATCTCAAAGATATTCAGACTTCATTGGTTACGTATACAAATGACGATGAAGCAGTAGAGAATATGTCATTGGCTTTTTGTAAGAAAAGGGCAGGAGACAGGAAGAAGTGGCTGGCTTCGTATGATCACTCCCAGATAATAGAATCGTCTACTAGGGATGTTAACATCAGTTCATTTGTCAACAAGGAACTGATCCACTTCTCAAGGGGTGATCTTTTGAGGTCTATACCTAGTGTTGTAGATGGATTGAAAACTTCACAGAGAAAGGCACTATGTGGAGCTTTCATGAGGGGTATATTGACATCAGAGGCCAAGGTTGCCCAGTTGACAGGATATGTTGCCGATAAGATGAAATTTGCACATGGTGAAACTTCGATGGCTGGGACCATTATAAACATGGCTCAGGATTTCGTCGGTGCAAACAACATCAATTTCTTTTTACCTAAGGGTCAATTTGGTAGTCGTCTAGAAGGTGGGGCTGACGCGGCGTCTCCTAGGTACATTTTCGTACAAATGAATACAGTCACTCCGTGTCTATTCATAAAAGATGACGATGCCATTTTGGACTATGTAGACGATGAAGGTATGAGGACGGAACCTGTCCAATATTCTCCTATTATCTCTACTCTCCTAGCAAATGGATGTAAAGCAATTGCCACTGGATATTCAACTAGTATCCCACAGTTCAGTGTGTCTGATCTAATTGAAAACGTAAGGCGTCGTTTGGACGGAAAGGAACCAAAGCCATTGGTTCCATCTTATAGAGGATTTTCTGGTACCATAAAATCAAGCGATGATGGGAATTTCGTCACTCGTGGTGTATTTGAACATAACAACCTCGAAGTCAACATCACCGAACTACCAATTGGAAGCTGGAGCTCTAGTTACAAGACATTCCTCGAGAATTTACTAGAGAAGAAAGAGATTTCAAATTACACAGAGAGTTGTACCGATGTTGATGTTGGATTTGTAGTCACTCTTAAAGAAAATATGAGTGAAAAGGACCTAGAGAAGTTCCTAAAGTTAACTACTGTTATCAGGACTTCCAACCTACACGCATTTGACGCTGAGGGGGTTGTTAAACTTTACAATGATGCAACTGAAATCGAGAAAGCTCATTTCGATTCACGCAAGTTGACATATGATAAGCGTAAAAAGCATCTAGTATCAATACTAGAACATGATGTCATGCTCCTATCAGAGAAGGCCAGGTTCATAGAATTAAAGATGTCAGGGGGTATCGCTATCGACAATAAGATCTTCGGATATTGTTATCGGACTTACAGCATTTTCTCTAAAATCAG
>JALZVI010000284.1 GCA_023301015.1 Rickettsiales bacterium
CCAGCTGATGTCCCGTTGCAACAAGCAGCAAACCGCACACGATAAAGCTGATTAGCCATGATGCATATTGCATATTTTTTGATGAGGCGGAGAGAAGGCCGAGAATTGTGGAGAATAGGAGTGGTAATCCGACAATTATTGCGGGCAAATTTTGCTGTAGCGCTTCTGTTAAATTGTCGAACATGCTAAATTTTTATATGCTCAGCCGCAATTGGTCAACAACATCCCCGAATTTTATGACTCAAACGGCTCTTCAATGTCGTCATATGCCTTCTTGATGCGAATTGTGAGCGCCAAACCCACGGCCAAAGTTGCCAGGCCAACCACAATTGCTGTCAAAATCAGCACTTGCGGCAGTGGATTCACCATCGGGCGCGTGATTCCTGCTTCCAAAATTGGAGCATATCCACCGCTTAAATAGCCGAGTGAGATGACGAAAAGCAAAATTGCGGATTGAAAAATGGCTAAACCATAGAGCTTTTTCACATAGTTTTGCGTTGTAATCAGCAAATATGCGCCCAAACCGAAGAGTAGGAATGAGGCGACATAGTTAAAATGAGTGTGCAGAATTTCTATCATTAATCGCCATTATGCGAGAATTTTTGAAAAAGGACAGAAAAAAAGGCGAGGAACAAGTCCCCGCCTTTAATTTTATTAGATATGCTAGGCTATACTATTCGCAAGAAGCAGCATCACCAAGACAGTCAGACACTGATGTGAATGTTGTATCAAGCTGTGTACCAATTGCAGAAACAGTTCCGATGATTGCAACTGAGATTAGTGCAGCGATTAGACCATACTCAATAGCTGTAGCACCGTCTTCTTTTCTAAATAGTTTTCTAAGTAGTTTCATGATTAATATCCTTTTTTGTTTAATTGACCAAATTTATGGTTCTTTACCATAGAAGTATTATACCATGCCATAGCACGTGCCGACAAGGAAGTTTTTGTGAACGTTTTGTGTCAAAAACGCTCAATTTTAGCCATATTTTCTGCTAATATGTTGCAAATTTACTTTAATGTTTTGTTAAGCTTTAGGTAGCTCGCTCTATTGATATACAGCTTCGCCAACGGTTTTGAGGCATACCATGCAAAAACCCCGAAAAACACACTCGCATACCCATCAACTGCATAGTGCCATGCGAGATATACAGAGCCGAGCAAGATTAGGAGCGCGAACAAAGCCATAATCCAGCCCACCAAAGGACGATAGGCAAAGCCTGCGCAGGCCAGCAAAACAGAACTTGCCACATGCAAACTAGGGAATGCCGAAATCCCCTGCGCCAGCCTCGATTCATCATTGGAATAATTCTCCCACAGCAAATTCTGCATATCCAGCGCCATTAGCGGTGTATATTTCTCATCAATCAAACGCAGCCTATCCATCAACGGCGAATATGGATCAGCCCCCAGCTCGAGCAAGCCATAATAGCAAGGCCCAGCGGAAGAGAAGATCATCGCCAGCCCATTCCCCACAATTGCCCAGAGCAGCAAAGATGCAATGATATAGCGAATACTAAGCTCAGGGCTTTTGCGCCCGAAGAATGAGATGAAGAAGGCATAAAAAATCAGGAAGAACCAGAAATGATAGTTGATATTGAGCAAAGACGCCCAAAAGGGGTGGTCAAAAAAACGATGCAGAATCTCCCACGGCATTTTCCCCATATGCAGCGCAACGTCTATATTATGAAAGAACTCGTCATAAGCAAATGGGTTGATGATGGTTATATAGTTTTTAAAGCCCGAGAAGCTAACGGTGAAAACATAAAAACCCAGCAAAAGAGGCAGGCCATAGATGAAGTTCGCGCGCAATGAGAGAAACTCCCCAACCCCTGCAATCCAGAACTTGAACGGCCTTTCTGGCTTAGCAAAAAACATCATCTCAAAAAACAAGCCAATTGCCTTCAACAAACCAATGATAAGCACAAAGGCCAGAATCATAAACGCGAATGGCAAAAAACCAGTGACAAAATCAGCCGATGTTATGTACCAAGATAGCAGCGCATAAATCCCAATTCCTATTAAAAATGGAGCATGGGCACGGGCGCTTAAAGCCAGATCTGAGAGCGTCTTGTTCATCCCCTCAGATTGCCCGCACAGTTATATATGTCAAACTTTTGTGATGAAAAATCGCATTTGAACTAAAATTCAGCCCTTGCAATATGCGATTATATAATATAATTACTCATTCCATCACAGCGCGGGTATAGCATAGTGGTAATGCACTAGCCTTCCAAGCTAGCTAGGAGGGTTCGATTCCCTCTACCCGCTCCAAGATTTCATCTCTTAGCGTTTAGTGTATTCCAGCAAGGCAAGCTCAATGCGGCGATTGTTTGGTGATAAGCTCACTGAGAAACGCTCTTAGCTTTGAAAGTATCCCTACTATATTACTTGACTTTACAGGGGCAGAGGCTTAATAAGCCTTAACTTATGAAGCTTTATTATCAAAATATCAAACCTGAAGACTTCAGGCTGCCAGCGGATTATAAATTTCCGAACGGTATCACTAGTATTAATGCATCTGCTTATGTAATGACTCCAGATGGTAAATTGCATGAAATGATCGAATTTATTTTCAAGCATTCATTAGACGGGAAAAAAGAGCTTGGAAATTCTAACGGATACCCTCTGCACCAGAGATTAGCTGTTTTATACGGGGAGGATTTGCTATCCGAAGAAGCTCTTAAAGAGGCGCTGGGAAAAGCGAGATCAGAGTTACGGGCTAGAAAGATTGTTCACGAAGGGAAGCTAGTTGACCTTGAAAGACATCTTGATGAGCAAATAGCACGAGCAGAAGAAATCCATACCGAATTTTCTAAAGAGCAAACGGGTACTGATGATAACTCCCAAGCAAATAACAGCACTAAAACACCTTCTATAAAACAAACTAACAGATCTCCCGAAGAATATCTCGGAAAGATATTATCTAGTATTGGAAGAGATTACCTTCGCAAAGAAGAGCGGCAGACTACCAGAAAGCTCAATAGCATTTTAACAAATAGCGACAGAGCATTGTTCGAAATTTATGGCTACTCGTTTTGCGAACCAACTGGAGATCTTCTGCTAACTAAGGAATCAGATCGCCTAATTCCTATTCTACAAAGATCAGGCAAAGTAACTCCTCTAGACTATATTGCGAAGCTTAAGTATTCGCAAGATACTCTAGGGGCCACAGGAATTGATCCATGTGATATTTTTGGTTGTGAAAACCCATCTTTCAAAGATCTGCATCAAGAGCTAATCAAAGCAAGACAGATTTCTGATGACAAAGGACGAACAGATGTTGATTATATTACAACTGAAGAAGGTGTGGATAACAACCCTTATAACTGGTTAGCGAGAAAACATAACCAATATCCTAATGGGTTTGATAACCTTCCACATAGTTCAGCTTTCCTACATTTGCACAAGAATTTGATAGCTAGCCACTTAGCCGAATTGCAAGGCGAGCAAGTTTGGCATGATACAAAAGATGGGCATTTCAAAATCCATAAAGTCATACCAACTAGCGTGCAGCAGAAATATTTTCTAGAGCTGAATAAGGCTTTGGATATTTTGGGCATTACTGAACAAGAATTTTTAATGTTAATGGTTGAGAAAATAGAACCGGCAAATCTTCCAAGCCCTGAAGATAATGAAGCGAAACTATTAGCAGAAGTGGAAAAGTTTGATTTCCATTTAAGGTATTTTGCGCAAGGCAATATGGTCTTGCATAGAGGCATGGCAGAGACTGGTCACTATACTGATGTTATCCCCCAAACACTGGCGCAAGTTAAACCATTGCTTCTTGAGATAGCTGCCCATAGAAAGATCGCAGCCCCTAATTTAAATGAAATAGCCGATACACTGGATAATTTAAGCAAAGCAAGCAACCAAGGTATTGAGGGAGCTGCTAGCATTAACCTCATCTATGCAACTCAAATAGAGCTGCAACAATATAAGAATTCAGTGGAGAAAATAAGATCAGCTCAGGCAAGTTCGGATAAAGCGAGCATCAAGAAAGCCACGCAAGAAGCTAGGAATGAAGTTCTAGAATTTCTCACACCCGAAGGTTTTGTACTGCCAGTTAGTGAGAGCGGAATGGTGTTTTCACGCATTGCAAAATTTGCAAGAGAAGGAAGGCGAGATGATGAAAAGCTCCAACCTGCGATGCAATTTATGTTGGATAGCTTCAATTTAATCACACCAAACATCAACAGAAAAATCCCTGCTCATGACGCATTTGTTCGCAACGTGCTTGGCGTTGAAAAAGAAGCCGATGATATTCCAAGAATAATTGAGTTTATCTATAAAACCGAAGAAAAGCCTAAATACCCAGGTAAAGCTGATCTTGATGAGAATAGAAAGAAAGCTGCCGATACCCTGATTCAACTGCTTAATACGAATGATGATGATATCCGCATCGCCTTAGTAGATGACAATGTAGAAAAACTAGCCAAATGGGTGAAGCTTGGCGCAGTTACTGAAGATGAAATCTTGGGAGTTTTAATCAAGAACCGTAGCTTTAATTACAATCTGGTTGATTCGCTATCTACAGATCTGATTATTGCATGCTTGGGAGATAAGCAACAAATTCTGAGAACCAGAGATTTAAGGCAGCAAATGCTTGCTTATAATGGCCAGGAAGTAACTGAGTTACAAGAGTGGGAAGTTGTTCATGCTAGATGGCAGCTTGATAAAATGGCATATAGCTTGTTAGATAAGCAGGGCGTTCAAGACTTGCCTGAACCAGTTCCCGAACCGATTAAGCCAGAAACACCTGAGATTAAAGAAGAGATTCCTGAGCCAGAAATTGTTTTTGACGTACTCGAGGGGAGCGTTGAGGAAGTAGCTGAGGAACAACCAACCCAGCCTGAAATTGAAGAGCCTGAGGTTATAGCAGAACCAGAAGAAGAGATAACTACTCCTGCTGAAGAGCCAGAGCCAGAAATTGACACATCTATCCTGCAGGTAGTTTTCACCAACATACAAAGAGGTTTTGGTGCTGACTA
>JALZVI010000285.1 GCA_023301015.1 Rickettsiales bacterium
GATGGAGTGTCTTCCAACACTTTCACACGACCAATTTTGTTCAAGCCAAGGCCATTTAGGCACTGTTCTTGATATTCCTTACGACCAATCGGGCTTCCGGTTTGCGTAACTTTAATTTTTTTATCTGTTTTAGCCATTTTTCAGTCCTCTATTCTTCAGTTTCTTCAACTTTCACAGCCTTGCCTTCAGCAAGCTCGCGACGTGAAACAACTTCGTTAACTTTCAAACCACGCTTTGCAGCAACAGATTTTGGAGCTGACATGCTCAACAAACCTTTCATTGTCGCCTTAACCATGTTGTATGGATTTGATGTTCCAACTGATTTTGCAACCACGTCTTGTACACCCAAAGCCTCAAACACTGCACGCATTGGACCACCAGCAATAATACCAGTACCAGCAGGTGCAACTCGCATTGTTACGTTCCCTGCGCCATAACGGCCATTTACGTCATGATGAATTGTGCGGCCTTCGCGAAGTGGAATTCTAACCATTGTGCGTCTAGCATCTTCAGTTGCTTTGCGCATTGCTTCAGGAACTTCCTTCGCTTTACCCATACCGAAACCAACTTTACCTTTGCCATCACCGATAACGATGAATGCAGCAAAACCAAAGCGCTTACCACCTTTTACGGTTTTTGAAACGCGGTTTACAGCAACTAGTCTTTCGATTAGCTCTTCACCACCTTCTTTTCCGAAAGGCTTTTGATTATTTTGTTGTGCTTGTCCAGCCATTATCTTCTCCTAATAATCCTAAAATTTCAATCCAGCTTCACGTGCAGCATCTGCCAAAGCTTTGATACGTCCGTGATACTTAAAGCTTCCGCGATCAAATACTACTTCGTTAATTTTTGCAGCTTGTGCAGCCTTGCCAATTGTTTCACCAACTTTCTTAGCCGCGTCAACGTTACCTGTATACTTAAGGCCTTTTTTCACGTCAGCTACCAAAGTTGAAGCTGATGCAATCACCTTACCACCTGCAGCATCATCAATCACTTGCGCATAAATGTGGCGCGGAGTGCGATGCACTGACAAACGAGGACGACCATTAGCCAACTTCTTCAACTTAAAGCGAGTGCGCTGCGCGCGTCTCTTAATTCCTGTTACATTACTCATAATATTTACCCAATTATTGCTTTTCAGCTTAATTACTTCTTCTTACCTTCTTTGCGTCTTACAAAGTCGCCTTTTCTGTGAACACCTTTGCCTTTATATGGCTCTGGTTTACGGTATGAGCGAATTTCTGCAGCAATTTGACCAACTTTTTGTTTATCAACACCACTAATAATAATCTCAGTTTGCGAAGGTACTTCAACTTTCAAATCTGATGGAATCGCAAATTTAATATCATGCGAATAACCAAGAGAAAGATCAACAAATTGACCGTTAAGCTTTGCACGATAACCTGTACCTTTCAGTATAAGCTCGATTTTAAAACCTTCTTTAACACCCTGAACCATATTATTTACATGGCTACGAGCTGTTCCCCAAAGTGCGCGTGCTTCTTTTGAGTCATTCGCAGGTGAAAATACGAGCTGAGAATTATCATTATCATGCTCAAAATTCACTTCGCGCGGAACTGTAAAAGAAAGTTCGCCTTGCGGGCCTTTAATCTTCAATTCTTGGCCAGAAATTTCTGCTGAAACTCCTTCCAAAATTGCTACTGGGTTCTTACCAACTTTACTCATATTATTAATAGACGCTGCAAAGCAGCTCCCCTCCAATTTTTTGTTGGCGTGCATCAAAATCACTGATTACACCTTTCGAAGTTGAAACAACAACAATTCCCAAACCGTTATATACACGCGGCAAAGCGCCGAATTTTGCGTATACACGACGACCAGGTGTCGAAATTCTCTTCATTCTCTTAATTACTGGCTCGCCTTCAAAATATTTCAATTCAATTTTGATAGCAGGCTTTTTATTCACATCTACAGCGTCTGAGAAGTTGCGGATATAACCTTCACTCTCAAGCACTTTCAATACTGATTTCTTTAGTTTTGAAGCAGGAACAGTGATTGCGGTCTTATTCGCCATCGCTCCGTTTCTGATTGCGGCTAACATATTAGCCAATGGATCTGACATACTCATTTTATTTCTCCTACCAGCTTGATTTAACTACACCAGGAATCATCCCGCTGCTTGCTAACTCACGAAACTCGATACGTGAGAGGTTAAATATACGATAATTACTACGTGGACGACCTGTAACACCACAACGATTGCGGTAGCGGTTCTTTGCGCCATTCTTATTCATTGATTCAAGCTTCATCACAGCTTGCATACGGTCTTCATCAGACGTCTTTCTATTCATGATGATATCTTTCAAGGCTTGACGCTTCTCAGCATCTCTCTCAATTAAGCGCGCACGCTTAGCATTTTTCTCAAATGCACTAACTTTTGCCATTTATAACTCCGGACTTATTAATTGATTAACTAACAGTTTCTCTTATTTTCCCTACCCAAATATGAATAAGGAGTGGCTTTCTATATCACATCCTAAACCCTGTCAAGCGGTTATTTGCAGATAAGTTATATTATCCTCCAATCCATGATTATTCCAAGAATAATACCCAAACATAAATAAAATAATATTTTAATTCTTAGGATTTTTAATTGTTTATTAGACCCTGTGAACTCGGGAATTACGAGGTTGGATAGAAATGCCTGTGCGTAATTATAGATTCTAATTCAAGTG
>JALZVI010000286.1 GCA_023301015.1 Rickettsiales bacterium
TTTAAAAAAGCTTTGCAAGTTGCTCCGGATAGCCGTGTTTTAAAATTCGGCTTGGTTAAATGTGCGGCTTATCGGGGTGATATGGCTTCGGCGGTTGAGGGTTTGAGCTGTTTGCTCCAAGATGCTGATGAATATGCGCTCAGCTTCCTAACTATGTTGGCTCGCAACGGTGTTGGTGGGGCTTTGCATTCGCAGGTTATGCGTGATGGGAGTTTGTCAGCGGAATTGATTGAGAAATGTACGATTGATGTTTATCCAACGGGTGAGCCTAATTTGGAAAATATTGTTCGCGAAGCTCAAAAAATTACTTCGCAAGATTTTGCTGAGCAGGAGGCTTGGGGCGCGGCAAGTCGTTATCGCAATAGTATTGAGCAATCTAGTGGAGCGTTGACTGCGGGAGCTGCGCGGGATGTTTATCAACCTTATGCGCGGTAAGTAATCTTAGAATGAAGACATCAATGTATCAAACATTTCGCCGATTACGCTGATTACTCTTGCGTTGGCTGCGTATGAGTTTTGGAAGGTGATTGTGTTGGCGATTTCTTCATCAACATTCACTCCGCCGATTGAGTCTTGCTTGTCGGCGAAGCCTTGGAAAATCAGCTCTTCTTTTCTCAAGTCATCGCTGGCGTTGGATGATACGGTAGCGGTATATCCCAGAATTTGTGCTGCGTAGTTGTTGAATGAAACTGTTGCGCGTGAATTGCCGCCCGCTGCTGGGAAGGCGATCGGGACGTTTTGAAGGTTGTTCAGATCCAAAATAGTGTCGTTATTACCTGAGCTAATTTCATATGTATATCTTGGAGCGTCGCCATCTATTGTGGATTGCGATGATTGCGCTAGTTTGCCAACGCCAATTTTTCCAGGTGTTGCTGCGATATCTTCACGTACGCGGAAGGTGATTGCTGCATCTGCAATGGCGCTAGGATCTGAGCCGTCGCCAGTTTCGAAAAAGTTGTTGAGGCCGAAGAAATGTGAGAATCCGTAGCCTGTAGCTTCTGTTCTGGTGTTTCCTTGATGCGTTGAGTCTAGCTCGTTAATTGCAACTCCTACGCCGTCTGCTCCTTCCAGCTTTAAATACCCAGCGTCGCGATATTCTCCTGTGACAGGGTCTTTTGCAACTTCCACTCCATCCGCATCCACCAATGTTGCGGTGAGGAATGGCTGGGTTAATGCTGGTGATTCAATGGCAGCATCACCTACGCCAGAAACAGCTGAGGCTGCGAAGCGGTCGTTTATCAGGCCGTCAGGGTTTTCGGCGATTGTGTATGTGATTGTGTCGGTGTAGAATCCGCCTGCGCCGTCATCTACTGAGATGTCGAGGTCAATTGTGTATGGCCCAGCAGGGATTGAGCCGCTGGAGAAATCTAGTGAGAAATTTGTGCCTGAAGCTAGCTCTGTCGCGCCTGCTGTTGATGTGAATGCGGCGCTAGGGAAGGTTGCTGGGCTGGTTACTGAAATATTCGCATCGCTCGGTGTGATTCCTGTGATGGTGAAGTCGCGATTGTCGGCTGATAGATTTGTGGTTTCTAGGTTGAAGGCAAAAACTCCAGTTCCTGCGGTGAGTGAATCGGACTTTGAGATTAGCTCAATATTTGCGAGGTCTCCGATGGAAACTGCTGGCTGTGGTGCGCCGTAATAGTTGTTGATTTCATCGATGATTGTTTGGAAGCTGAATGTTCCTGCTGCGCCTGTTGTGTCTGTTAGTGCGTCGAAATCTAGGGTTAGAGGCTTTAGGCCAGTTGTTTGGCTGGCATAAGGTGAAGGCACTGGTTGGCCGTCAATTGTTGAGTTTCCGACTTGAACCGCGCCAATTAGAACTGTTCCGTTCCAGCTTTGGATGTCTGTTGGGTCAATTAATGTTGAGCCGTTCAAAGTTGTTTCTGGCGGAAAGGCCGAGCCGTTATTATAAATTGCATTCACTTCGTCGCGCAAAACGGCAACAAAATTATCTAGCTGGTCAAGAATGTCTGGAATAAGTTCGTCGCGAATTTCAAGCAAGCCTTGAATTGCTCCGCCAGTTAATGGGCTTTCAACGTCTGACTTGTTGCCGCCAGAAACAAGCTCGTAGCCTGAGGACTGAATAATTTCACCAGTGATATTGTCTACTCTAAATGCTGAAATTGCTAGGCTTGGTGTGTCGTCTACAAGCTCTTGTGCGGATGAAGATGATTGGTATGAGAGGTTGTAGCGCGAGCTTGTGTCTAGTAGTGGCGCTCCATTTGCAGCGTTCACTGTAACTTGTCCGCGGTCGTTATATTCGTATGTGATATTGAATTCTTCAGCCAAATTATTCAGCTCAGTGTCCATCTCATCGGCAATAATATTTGATCCGTTTCCGAGAGAGTCGGCGGTTGCTGCTGCGATGTTGAGATCGTGGAGCGTGTTGATTGAAGCGTTAATTCTGTTCACCGAGCGCTCAATGTCTTTATCTGCCTCAAAGCGCAATGTTTCTAGGCCGAATGCTAGGTTTGATATTTCGTTTGCTAAGGTTTCCGAAGCGCTCACAGCGTCAAGTTTTAGTGATGAGTTCTCTGTGTCGTTTGAGAGTGTTTGCAGTGAGTTGAAAAAGTTTTGCGTATATGTGTCAATCGAGTTGTCTCGCCCTGGTTGGCCGATGATAATTTGTGATTGCTGGTAGTATGAATCAATCACGCTTGAGCGTGCGACAAGTGAGCGGCGGGAGATAACTGTGCGGTCGATGGCTTGGTCAACCACGCGGGTAATATCGTCGATACGAACGCCGTTCCCAGATTGGCCATTTCCAGCAATAGTGCTTTGTGAGACAACTTGTCTTGTGTAGTCTTCATTGTTAGCATTAGCGATGTTTTGTGAAAGCACAGCGATAGATTGCTGGCTGGCACGAAGCCCTGTTAATGCTGTTGATAGTGAAGTTGTTAGACCCATTATATTTGCTCACTAAATTTGATCGCTGGCATGTAGTCACTGTGCGAAGCGCCGTTTGACATGTGAAAATTTTGATATGTGTTTTGGCTTTGTACTTGCGTTTTTGCTGCGTCAACTACCATTCCAACAATTGTCTCATTCACCTTGCTAGCCTTGTATAGCTCGTCGCTATAGGTTTGCATTGATGAGTTGAAGCGCTCAGAATACTGGCGAATTTGATCAACATTTGTGTTTGAAAGGCTGCGGAAAATTGCAGGGTTGTTCTTCATGAAATCTTGCTGAACTTCCAAGCGTTTTGTAAGCTCGTTCTTTTCAGATTGAAGCTCTCCCATTTCTTTGATTCTCATCTGTATAAGAAGCTCTGTTTCAAGATCAAGCAATTCTGTCATGCTTGCGATTGCGTCCGTGAACTCGTGAAAATTAAAATCTTGTGTTGTGTTTGCTGTCTGTTCCATATTATTTAACCTCTTGATATCTAAGTAATTGTGCTTCAATGGAATCGGCGATGCCAAATCCCCCATTTGCGGCAATTGTTTTGCCGTATTCGTCTACCATCATAGACTTGAACATATCTTCCCCATGGCTTCCGCCAAACATTGGGTCGACACTGTCAACGCCTTCGAAGATAGGTTTCAACATCTCGCTGATGAAGACTGCTTCAAAATCTTCGGCTGCTTTGCGCACCTCAGACTTTCCTGCATTCTTTGCCACTCTTGGCTCAACCAACTGAGCCTGCGGCGTATATGTATTCAATTGTTCAATCATAACTCTTCCCCTAGTTATTGCTTAATTTAATATAAGCAAGGCCTGTGCCAAGTGGGTTTTTTGATGACGCTCTTCGGCCGCTGAGGCCGATCGGCCTCAATGGCCTTGCACTTCGGCGAGGCCTCGTGATCGTATACATATAAGTTCCGAACCAACAGCCCCCTCAAGGCCAGTAGGCCTTGCCAGCCATGAGCGCGCGAAGCGCTTCCTCAGTCTGCGAGCCAGTAGGCGAGCGGGGAGGAAATTAAAAAACTAAACCCTTCCATACTCGTCTTCAACGCGCACAATGTCGTCTTCGCGCAGCACTCGGCCGCTTTGGGCTTCTATCATCACCAATGTTGAATCTGTTAAATTCTCAATTCTGTGCAGTGCATTTCTCGGCACATCAATACTTTGCCCTGAAGAAAGCATCTTCATCTTGCCGTCTATAACCACCTTCGCCACGCCAGATTCAACCAGCCAATGCTCTGAACGGAAATGATGCAATTGCAATGAGGTTTTTTGCCCAGCACAGATATATAAGCGCTTAATCTTATGGTTATCAGCAATATGCAAAACTTCAAATTCACCCCAAGGGCGCGCTTCTCTTGAAACAACATCTGATTTTTGCAATATTTTGACCATTTACGAATCATCCAGTATTATCACCTCGAACTCAACTTAAAATTTAAAAACATGCCAGATTTATCCATTGAAAACTCAAAAAGCGGAATCATCTGCGGTATAGACGAAGCAGGACGAGGGCCTTGGGTGGGCGACGTGGTTGCCGCAGCCGTGACTTTGGGAGAAGACTTCCCCAGTGGCATGAATGACTCAAAAAAGCTCACTGCCAAAAAACGTGAAGAGCTGTTCGAGAAAATCCTCCAAACCTGTTCCGTTGGCATTGGCCGTGCAAATGTGCAGGAAATTGACACAATCAACATCGGGAAAGCCACTAAACTGGCCATGAAGCGCGCATATGAAGCACTTACACCAAAACCAAACTTCGCCCTCATCGACGGCAATCAGCTGCCAGATTTAGATTGCGAGATGGAATATGTGATAAAAGGCGACTCAAAAAGCCTTTCAATCGCCGCTGCGTCAATCATAGCAAAGGTTACGCGCGACAGAGAATTGCTAGAAATGGCCAAAGAACACCCTGAATATGGCTGGGAAAGCAACAAAGGCTACGGCACAAAACAGCATTCTGACGCCATGCAAAAGCACGGCATAACGCCCTACCACCGTCAATCTTACGCACCTGTGAGGAAGTTGCTGGAGCAACTGCAATAAAACTTTAACATAAAACCACCCACAAACCCTTGAAATAGGGGCTGCAATCGTATATAATAAGGTCATGGATCCAGCAACACAAAGCTCGGGGGCAAGCTCCCAAATACAGTCGCAACTAGCCCAAGCAGGTAGCGGTGACGGTAAAATTGGCGGCGTTGCAAACGCAGTTTTCAATATCAATGGCGTTAATTTATTCGCAACAACTGCAGCAGCTGGGAAATCTATGAGTCTAAATCTCACAGGTTCTTTCCTAGGAAGCATGAATATGAATACAATGATGGGTGGTAGCAAGCTCGATAAATCACCACTTGGTCACATGATAACAAAAGGTGCAAAACCTCTCGGCAAGACCGATTTATCAGTCGCAGCAAGTGGCCCTTCATTGCCAACGCCACAAGCACCAGGCGGCAGCGGACAAGCTCTAGGGGCATAATGAAATTCTCAGTCATACTCGTAATCGTGCTAATGCTAGCAACCCTCGGCGTTTTGGTCGCTGGACTAATTGTTATGGCACGCGGCGGCGAAGTGAACAAAAAACACGCCAACAAGCTAATGTCATACCGCGTATGGCTACAAGGCGCCACAATCCTAGCTCTAGCATTCCTAATTATGGACGACGCTTAAGCGCTCAGCTCAGCTTAACCCCAGTAGCAACCCGGTTTCCCGCTAGAAAATCTTTCGCAGACATCGCTCGCTTTCCAGCCTTTTGCAGGTTCAGAACTCTCAAAGCACCCTGCCCGCAGGCAATCAGCAAATTCTCGTCCAGCACCTCGCCCGCAGCGCCCTTGGCATCCACCAGCTCCACCTCAAAAACTTTCACCTTCACCCCGTCAAGCTCAAAATACGCACCCGGAAACGGATTTAGCCCACGAATATGGCAATCAATCTCCGCCGCACTCAA
>JALZVI010000287.1 GCA_023301015.1 Rickettsiales bacterium
TCAGGTGCAGGAATATAGAGCAGCGGCCTTTTCAAAATGGCTTCAAAATGGCGCTCAACTAAACAGCAATGAAATACCAGAGATTCACTTATTTCAAGAAGAAGGAAATGCAGAGTTTGGAGTTAATATGCGCCGTAGCTATGCGTGTACGAAGTCTGTCGTCCAAATCAGAGTGAATCGCCAACGCGAAGCAAAGATGCACTATTGGCCGATTGAGAACTGCGCTGCACCTCCTCTTTCGTCAGATTTTAGGTAAGAACACCCTATGTTTTACTTTCTCAATTAGCCCGCATGTGCAAAACTGAGGATATATATACATAGGTTTGATGATGAGCATTGGTTGGAATTTTGATAATAGTTATACGAACTTATCTGAGCTATTTTTTTGCAAGGGCAACCCAACTCCCGTCAGCTCCCCAAGTTTAATGATTTTGAACAAAAGCTTAGCTGCAGAAATCAACCTGAATTTCGAGCAAGAATCAAACGACAAGGTTGCGCAAACTTTATCTGGCAATGAGATCTTAGCAGGCTCGGAACCTATTTCGCAGTCTTATGCAGGACATCAATTTGGGTATTTCAACAAGCTTGGGGATGGACGAGCACACTTGCTTGGCGAACATCTGACCAAAGCTGGGAAAAGGCTCGACATCCAGCTCAAGGGCTCAGGGACAACGCAATATGCTCGCAGAGGAGATGGCAGAGCAGCCGTTGGCCCAATGCTACGAGAATATGTAATTAGCGAGGCCATGCACGCGCTTGGAATCCCGACAACACGCAGCTTAGCGGTGGTGCAGACTGGTGAAATGGTAATGCGTGAAACTGTGTTACCCGGAGCAGTTTTAGCCAGAGTTGCGGATAGCCACATTCGCGTTGGAACTTTTGAGTTTGTTTCTGCAACTAAGGACGAGCTAGCCCTGAAGGAGCTGGCTGATTATACAATAGAACGTCATTTCCCAGAGCTTCTGAAAGAGGACCAGCCATATTTAGAGTTCTTGAAAGCTGTGATCGACCGACAAATAGACCTGATAAACAACTGGTTGCGGGTTGGGTTTATTCATGGGGTGATGAACACGGATAATATGTCTATTTGTGGCGAAACAATTGATTACGGCCCTTGCGCATTTATGGACGCTTATAACCCTGCCACAGTATTTAGCTCCATAGATAGCCGTGGCCGATATTCTTATGCGAATCAACCGCATATTGCCCAGTGGAATTTGGCACGTTTAGCAGAGTCACTATTACCGCTCTTGGATGACGATTTTGACAAAGCAAAAGAAATTGCGAACGAAACGATCGAGTCTTTTGGCAGTGCATTTCAAGAAAAATGGCGGCAGATGATGCGCAGAAAATTGGGGCTATTTGGCGCACATGGCGATGACTTGAAGCTCACGGGCGACATACTGAAATGGATGCAGCGTCATAAGGCTGATTATACAAACACTTTTCGAGATTTATCTTCGCTTGAAAAGCCTAGTGGTGGGATTTATGAGAATGAGGAGTTCGTGGCGTGGTTTGTAAAGTGGCAAGAAAGACTGGCACTGAATGAAGACTCTGCGGAAGAATCTATACGCCTAATGCACGCTAATAATCCGGCAGTGATCCCGAGAAATCATAAGGTTGAAGAAGCATTGCTTGCGGCGAGTGACAACGGTGATTTGCAGCCAATGCAGAAGTTACTAGATACACTAAAAA
This sequence comes from Rickettsiales bacterium, assembly GCA_023301015.1. Next base: position 1,696 of record JALZVI010000287.1, read on the forward strand.
ACCCATATGATGGCGGAGCAGCAGAGGAATTCAAGCAGGCAAAAAACACCCCCGACTATCAAACCTTTTGCGGAACTTGAGACATATTGCAACAAGCTTTGCCGGCATCTTCGTATAGCTAAATCCAGCCGTTACAGCTTCCCAACAAAGTTCACGAACACACCGTCGCTTCTGTAATCCAAATCGGTCAAGTCATCCGAGAAATCTGTGAAGTTATAGCCAACACCAATTTTCATATTCTCATTTATGTGCCTATAAACTCCTAGCAAAGCACCTGCTCTAGAATCTTCCGCTTCATCGGCTTCAAGATATCTAAGCTCACCCAATATGTCCCACTTATGAACAATATGGTAGTCTGCTCTAACAACACCTAGCCAAGCTTGGCTGTCGAACCACACTGGGTTTACCGCGCTAACATCTCGCAACTCACCGAAGCGATAACCAACTTTTCCGCCCAATGAAAGCTTTGGTGTTAGGTCATAAATTCCGTCAATCGCTAACACGTGGCTGCGCTGCTCAAATGTGCTTGCAGCAACAGTTTGCGTTGGCGACAACTGCCCCGTACTCGCTTGCTCGTCAAGATAGCTATACCTAAACAGCATGTTCAAACGGTCATTAAGCACTGGTCTATATGCATAGCCAAAGTCAAACTCTAGATAATCTGATGACGGAATTCCAGCGCCATTAGAATCACTCAATGCGAAGTCTAAACCTGTTTGCAACCTCCAATCTTCTGAAGTTTGGTATGCCAAGTCATTGCGCATCAACCAAGATGTGCGCTGGCCGTTCAAGCTGTTTTCATCATCTCTCCACTCAACCGTTGAGGAATATTTTGTCTTCTCATGTGAATAGCCAGTATTTACAGAAACCGCGGTTCTGTCAGTGTCGCCACCAACGGGGTCATTAAGCTCACCATTTTCCACACGTCCACCAAATGTCCATGCATCAGTTGCGGCAAAATCCAAACCATAACCGTGGATTAGCCCCGACGGGCCATTATCCAAACTTTGAAATCTATGCTCAGAGAACACTGACAAGCTGTCGGTATAACGAGATTTCGCACCAGCTGTGATGCTCTTTGATTTCCCGCGATAGCCCAAATCTGTACGCTCGTTATCCGCCAAATAGTTGGCATAATATGTAGTACGATCTGATTTTTTATAATCAACACCAGCAAGCGCACCCAAGCCGCCGTCGCCACCTGTAACTTCACCATTTAGCGTAACTCTATCATTCCAATCATAGCTACCACCAACACCTGCGCGGTTGTTATCCTCACGGTTGCCACTGCTTTGAACAGTTGCTTGACCCAACGCATACACTTCGTAATTATCTTTCTCACCAGCTTCATTCAATGGTGAATATGTGTATTTTAAAGCAGCGTCGGTTCTTGATCCAACGCGAGAGAGCGTTGGGCTGTTGCCACCTGATAGAGCCGAATCACGGTCTTCTGAGCGTATAGCTACAGTGATTGTATCCTCATCGCTGGCCTTATAGTTTGCCGCAATTTCACCAGATATTCTATCGCCAGTAGTTTGACCTTCTGTAAGATCACCTTTCAAATCGACATTCAAATCTGCGCTGATCGGCAAGTTCGCAGAGAAACCTGCTTGCGTTATTTCTTCATTCGTCAATTGACCAGGTGCAGAGAAGCCATCTTCGCGCTTCACTACATACGCATTTGCAGTTCCTTTATAATCTTCAGTGAACTCGCTGAAATCAATGCCAGTTTCTGCGCGATATGCGTTTGCTTCAATATCATCACCCGTGGTTTGCGGGATGCTATCAAAATTAAAACCACCATTTTGCGAGAATAAAGCACCATCTCCGGGCCCTTCTGACCTTGCCGCTTCTAACTTCAAATATGTTCCAGGGGCGTAGCGTATTGTTGCATCAAGCCCTTTCAAATCTTGCTTAATTCCCGGGTTATTTTGCTCGTATGAGGTTATACCAATTTTCAAATTGTCATTCACCCAATGGCTTGCATGACCACCAATCACCAAGTTCTCAACCGATGCCACTCCTGGGGTATATTCATACGAAGCCACCAAGAACTCTGGGTTTCCACTGAGTGAACCTGTGCGCACAACTGTTGATTGGCTAGAGGTTGAAGACAAAGGTTCACGCAAAATCACACGACCTTGGATGTAGTTAACTTCATAATCTCGGCCATAAACCAAATAGCGGGAATCAAGGACGATATTAGAATCGCGATCACGAGTTTCAACACGTAAGCGTTCCGAACCAATCACCAAATCTTGACCTTGGAAATAATACAAAGAACCGCCAGTTCCACGGAATTCTTCTAGCGATGCAATTGTACCAGGGTCGGCGGCGAAGCCATCAATCTCAGTACGTTTTTCACCGTAAGATGTCACATCTTCACTGTTATATTCAAGCTGCGCACCATATAACCCACGGTTATAATTAACCAAATCAGTGCCATTGATGCTAGTTTTAAAATTACCCCATAAAATCTTGGAATCACCTTTTTCTAAGCGCACATAGAACTTACCTTGCGTTGGTGCATCTTCAACCGTGGTTGAGTCATCGCCATAAATTGGGTAATAGGCATTTGGATCAATTCTGCGGAGCAAATTCCTAGGGTCTTTGTCAGCAAAACCCGAGAACAAATCTTCCAGCGGTCGTTCTTGCGTGTCAGCACTTGCTGTCAACAACCACTCACCTTTCACCTTTCCTTTCAAATAAAACGCTGCACGGCCTTCGGCATAAACCTTGCCACGGTTACGGTCAGTATCCTGCCCTGTAACAATTGGAGCTGGGCCGCTTACGTCGTTTTTACCCAAAGTTAAATCACCAAGTGCAACATAGAACCAGTCATCTGACGGGATATATAGTGAGCGATTAAACTCCGCTTTTGTACCGTCTGGCGCGCTTGTTAGAACGCTAATATCATGGTCACCATCTGAGATAATTTGGCGATATGCAAATGTTCCGTTTGCATCAACAGGCACAGTTTTGCCCATCACATTCACCTCAGTTCCCGCCTGCAATTTTGTTCCGTTCACCGTCACAGCACCACCAAAGATTGAGATGTTTTGGATGGCCAAATGGTTTTCGTCATAGCCAGCCAGCAACTCATCTTCTTCTGAATCTTCATCACCATACGGGCGCAATTCATCAACAAGGCTCAGCTCTTTTGGAGCAGTTTCATCAAAGTCGCCATCTTCGTCATACACACGCAGAACATATTTCACCGCATCCAAATCAGATTTCGCGAAGGCTTGCCATGTTGATTCTGAATCTAGCTTGTTTCCCAAATCCACAATTTCCAAAGGCTCTTTTTGAATTGAACCATCAGCTGGGAAAATTCTGATTTCAGCTTTTTCGATGAATGAATGATAGTTTGAATATGGCAAGAAGCTAACTTCACCACCACGCAAAGCAACTGCTGGGTATGGGGTGATGTTCAGAACTGGATCAATCTCAAAACCTTCAAAGCGAACTTGGATATCCGCCTTTTCTAGCTCAACATCATTACAGCGTTCCACGTCGGCACTGTTTGCTGTGTCCAATCCATCAATCGGCTGGCCATCAACCGAAATTCTAAATGGCAAATTTTGTGATTCACCCTGAGTCAAGCTACACGCATTTTGCGCAGTTTGTTCTGGCACATACCAAATCTTCACTTCAATACGCCTATCTTCCGCCAAGCATTGTTGATAATCCGCAATTTGCGCTTCGCTTGCGCCAATCGGCAAAGATGCACATTTTGTCCTCGGAGTGCCATCACCCCTGCCCAAAGTTGCGATTGAAATTCCTTCCAACCCAGCCAAACCATTCACAAATTCAGCCGCAGCTTTTGCACGTTCTTCCGAAAGCTTTTGGTTGGTGCCATAAACTTCTTTAGCATTTTCTGATAAGCGCTGAATATCAGCATAACCAACAATTTCAATACGCCCAATTTTTTGCGCTTCATGCTTGGTGGCAATTTTGCTTAAGCTCGCTTTTTCGCCTTCAGTTATAAAATGCTTTCCAGAGGAAAACGGCCAAACTTCGCCAGCCTTGTCTTCTTCAAGCAAATCCTCAATAGCGGGGCGAACAACAAATGCCTCATCCGCTGTGTCACGAAATTCAAGGTTGCGTGGAAGCTCGTCATACTCAGCAACCTTCACATATGCAGGAGTTCCAAGCTTACCGCGCTCAGCTTCATTCGGGCATTCTTCCCCCGCTTCACACATTGGGTATTCTGCCGCAACAGATGTCAAAGCAGTGCTTGAGAGCAATGTTGCCAAGGCAAGTATATGGTGTTTTCTAGCTATCATTGTACGTCTCCTTTCACTACAAACTCTTCTTCAATTTGCAGGTCGTTACAGCAGGCATTGTCTTCTGCAATTTCTTGCAGCAAGTCGGATGCTGATCGCAACCGTCGCTTGGCTAAACCCTCATCCTCGCTGGCGGAGGCTTCATAGCTAACGCGAATCACTGCCGCTGATTTATCCATCACTTGAGATAGCTTTTGCAGTTGCGATTTCCACTCGTCTTTTAGCTCATCCGAACCATCCGCAAATGCTGCCGCACTCATATCAATTCTCACAACCTTATGAATTGCAGCACCGAAGTTGATCTTGGTCATCTTACCTTTTGTGGCACGAACACTTCTTGGGTTTTCTGTCGTGATACGATATCCAGTTGGCAATGTGCGCTCGTCAACCTTCATCAAGAAGTTACTGCCACGTTCTGCATCAGGAATAATCGCACAGGCAATGTGGAACCTGCCATGCTTATCTGTAGTAACTAACAAACCATTCAAGGTAGCCATTTTCACGCCGCCAATACCTTCCTCGCCTTGGTCTTGATATCCATTTGTATTTGCATCATCAAACACCTTACCGATAATTTCTGAACAATCGAATAGCGGATCAGGGGTAACGCGGACAGTGGAAGATGCGATGTTTGAAATCACCGTACCGCTGCCTTCTACAAACGCATTATTAGTATACTCACCTGGCTGCACACCTGAGCCAACTACTAGCAATAGCTTGATGGTTCTGGTTGCACTTGCTGCCAAATCTTGCGGCGACCAAACGGCGATTCTACCAGTCATCACAGGCTCAATCGCCACACCGTCTAGAGTTGCGCTGCCTTCACGATATTTGAACCCACCAGGAAGTTGATCAACAAAGTCTAGTCCAGTAAATGGCTGCGCTGTCGTGTTTTGAATAGTGATTGTATATGGCACAAGCTGCCCGATATTCACATTCACCAGCGGGCTAGATTTTGTAACCAAGATGTCACCTGCAACTACAGGATCTAGCGGGATATGGTTGTTCACCACATCAGCAGAAGTTGCTACGTCAATATTGAACGTGAAGTAATGCTGAGTTGAAGCTTGGTTTGTTCCGTTCAGTCCTGAAGTTGCCGTTGGGCAAGAAGCAGGGTCGTGTATCGGAGAAGCAAGCGACGGCGCTGTTTCTAAAATATGAATCAGAGCCGGATCTGGCAAGGCAGAAACCGTGGCTGTGTTTGTACAAACAGGGATTAATGTTGAAGGTACATTTCTGTAGCCACCTGGGTATGTCGTTACCTCTAGGGTATAATCTCCAACGGGCGCAGTTCCAGTTAGAAGGAATTGATACATTCCGTCCGCACCAGTAGTGAATGTTGCTGAACCACCGACTAGATCCGTGCTTGGATCAAATCCAGCAGGGCCAGAAATAGTCACCACAGCACCAGCAACTGGCAACCTTGTTACAGCATCATAAACAACACCAGCAGGATCAAGCGGCAAACTTTGCTCGACGATATTATCACCAGCAAGAAGCGTTAGACTTGGAAGAGTACCATCTTTTGATGACAGATCCGCGCCAGCAGGATTACCCGTATTTGTTCCAGATGCATTTGCCTGAGCAGCACCAGTGTCACGCACACCATCAGTTATGGCAATGCCTTGCTCATTTGTTACAGCGTTACCAAAGATAACCCCATTAACAGGATCTCTAAAGCGCACTTGATATCCCGCACCTGGAGAGATCCCATCAAAGCTATATGTTCCGTCGGCAGCACTTGTGGTTTGAGCAACTAGCGAACCGTTGAGCAACAGCTCCACCGTCCAATCTGCTTTTCTTACTTCACCTGCATCGAGAACTCTATCATGGTTGATATCTTCCCAAATCGTCCCGCTCAAATTCGCAGCATCTGAAATTGCCACAGTATCCATTGCTATGTTGTTACCATCAAATTCAGCTGGCTCTGATCCGCCTGAAATTACGGCTGTGTTCACTAGCAATTGGCCTGCAGTGCCATCAGCAACAGTCACCATAAAGCTAATTGAATTACCAGTACTTGCAGCAGAAATCACATCTTCCGTTGTACATGTAACAATGCTTGCGCCAGTAGCGCCAACAC
>JALZVI010000288.1 GCA_023301015.1 Rickettsiales bacterium
GCCATCTCGTCCTCGTCCACCACCTCCTTGGTGACACCGAAAATATGTGGCAAAACACCCTTCTCTTCGACATGGCCGTCCACGTGGGAACCCTCCTCGCGGTCCTCCTCTACTTCCGCAAAGATGTGATCGACATGCTCAAAGGTATCCGCCCCCTCCTCACCGGAAAAATCGAAAATCCGAATGCAAAACTCAATCTCAACCTCCTTATCGCCTCCCTCCCCATCATCATCGCCGGATTCTCCCTCTATAAATTCCAACCCGACATCCTGCGCAATTTAGAAATCATAGCCTACGCCACCATCATCTTCGCCATAGCCCTAGGCGCCGCCGACCACTACGCCCCCAAAACCAAAAAAGTTGGAAAACTAACGATACGCAACGCCCTGCTTATTGGTCTCATGCAAACATTAGCCCTCATCCCCGGCACATCCCGCAGCGGCATAACCATGACCGCAAGCCGCCTAACAGGCATGAACGCCAAACAATCTGCCAGATTCTCTCTCCTACTATCCATCATCGCCATCGGCGGTGCAGGCGCCATCGGAACCCTAGACCTCATCCAGACCGGAAATTTAACACTAGGCAAAGACATCCTCCTAGCCATCGCCCTATCCTTCCTAACCGGCTACGCCTCCATAGCCATCATGATGCACTGGCTAGAAAAAGCTGGATTTATGCCCTTTGTAATTTATAGGATTATTTTGGGAGTAGCGCTGTTAGCTTTAATCTACTCAGGTGCTTTGTAAGGTTTTTGTATGCGTTCGCCACGCAAGCTCGCGGCACTTGCCGCGGAGTCATTAGGTGATCTTCAATCCACAAACCCAGAAAAATCAATAAACAAAGCCGCGACCGCGGCTTCGGCAGAAGTCCGCCGAGCCTGCGTGGCGAACGCACAACCGCTACGCGGTTGTATAAAAAAGCCACAAGTACAAAACTACCCCTTATACCTCAAAAACAACACCTTACTCCGCCCATAACTCCGCTCATCTTCAATCACAAACGGCGCACCAATCCCTCCCGAAAACCCCTTCTCCACCTCAACCACAACGACGCACCCATCCGCAAGCCATCCACCTCGATCCAAAGCCTCCAACGCCAAAACAACCAACCCTTCCCCATAAGGCGGATCCATAAACACCAATTCCATAGGCGTCATCCCACTCCCGCGCGCCTTAAGAGCCTGCACATCCTGCAAAATAAACTCACCCCCCTGCGCGCCCAACGCCTCAACGTTCCGCCGCGCTAAATTCAACGACCGCTTCTCACTATCAACAAAAACACAAGAGGCCGCCCCGTTCGACAAAGCCTCCAGCCCCAGCGCCCCCGTCCCGCAAAACACATCCATAACCCGCGCCCCATGCAATACCCCGCGCCCCCGCAAGATATTAAACACACTTCCGCGCACCTTATCCGAAGTCGGGCGAATATCATCCCCCTCCGGCGTCTCCAAAACACGTCCCTTATATAGTCCTGAAATAATTCTCATTTGTTCCCATACGCCAAATCGACTAGACTTGTAAAATGTTTTCGAAATTTATCAATCAATGCCGAACCCCCAAAGCCCCTGAAAATCAATATGACCCAAAACCAGTTTGGGGCACAGAACAGGTAGACGGACAAGCGCTCTCCCTATTCCGCATCATATTCTCTCTAGTCCTGCTCTACGATTTATTCTTCAATATCCTCCCTGCATGGGAGTTCATATTCAGCGCCGACGGCGTCCTCATGGCTGCCGAATTAGGGCGCACAACCTTATGGTCGCCCTTCTCCTATGCAGACAATAAAATCTTTCACGCGGCTCTTCTCATACTCTACGGAAGCAGCCTGACGACATTCCTCATAGGCTATAAACCCCGCAAGTCAGCCTTCATAGCCTGCCTGCTTATGGCCTCCTTAATCGACAAAAACAACGCAGCACATTCAAGCGCAGAACTCTTAGCCTCCCTCTTGCTCCTATGGTCGGCCTTTCTGCCAACAGGGCGCTATTGGTCCGTAGAAGCCGCTCTCAACAATGACCCAAAAGAAAAACGCACCCGCCCCTGGCCCATCATTCCCGTCCTAGCCATAAAGTTACAAATTACGGTCATCTATCTCTACGCAGGCCTCTACAAACTAGACTCCCCCGATTGGATCGACGGCACAGCCCTACAACATCTCTCTTTCGAACAATTGTTTGCACGGCAATCATTAGGCGAAGTCGTCAATCTCATCAGCCCCGACATGCAATATCTCATGACATGGGGCGTTATACTTTTTCAGCTCGCCTTCACCCTCATGATTTACACCCCTATCTTTCGAAACACATTAAGGGCTTTGGCCATTATCGGCGCCGCCGCTATGCATTTAGGCTTCATCATTTTTCTACAGATTCATATGTTCCCCTATATATGCTTCTGCTATCTCATTTTATTATTACCCAACAATTGGTTCAATAAAGTTCTACAAAAACGCCGCGCGCGCCTCTCCAAAATCCGCATCTATTACGACCCTGATTGCGGGTTCTGCCGATCTACAGCCTTGATTTTCAGAGAATTCTGTCTCGGCCCCACCGCCACAGTAGAACCCGCTTCGAACGATAAAACCGCCAACACTCTTCTACAAAAACACAACAGTTGGGTAGTCTTCGGCGCGGATGAACAAACCTACCTCAAATGGCAAGCCGTCGCCTACATCATGAAACAATCTCCATTCTTCTGGATTTTCGGCGCAGTAACCAGCCTCTCTGTATTCCACAGACCAATGGAAATACTCTATGATCTGATCGGTAATAACAGAGGGAGACTAAGCACGATAAGCGCCCCACTCCTCAAACCAATGCCAGAACGCTACCCAGAACGCATGGTCCAATATATATGCCTCTTCTTCATGAGCATCACCTTCACTTATGCAACTTTCCGCCTTCCCCAAATTGAATATCCAATGCCCAAACACATTGAAAAAGCGGCCTCTTATCTTGGCCTTTACCAAGCATGGGATTTGTTTGTAGGAGAACACATCAATAGCTCCCTTTTTGAAATCAACGCAAAAGCCACAGATCACAACAATCAAACCATTGACCTACGACCCTATTTAAACAAAATTTATACACGCACAGAAAAAGGTCACTATCTCTTCAAAGACCACAGAACCATGCGTTTCATCGGTGCAATGTTCCCCTATAACAACCCCCGCCATAGAGAAGGGTTCGCCCGCTACCTCTGTCACCAAACCGCCAAAGACGGCTTACACCTCAAAACAATTAACCTGGATCTACAAGAAATATCTGGCATAGGCGCCTACGACCCCTATCAAGTCACAAACACCTATAACTGCGCCAACATCCTAAAAATAAAGGAAACCCCCAAAACTTTATTCTAAGACTTCGCCTTAAAATACCCCTTAATCTGCTCACGCAGCACGGCATCATCTACTTCCTGAGCCGTATTCTTCTCCAACTTCCCGAGTGCAAACGGACCAAAATCTGTCCGTATCAGCCGGTTCACCTTCAACCCCAAATGCTCCATTACACGCCGAATCTCACGATTCTTGCCCTCCCGCAACGTCATAGAAAGCCACTCAACCCGCCCCCCCCCTGCATGTCCGCATGTTTATAGCTCCGTCCCGGCATTGTAGGGATGCGAGGGTCTATGCTCTTAAGACTAC
>JALZVI010000289.1 GCA_023301015.1 Rickettsiales bacterium
AGTTATGGTTCTTTGCAAGGCTTTTTGGAAGACAATGATTTCTTCGACGCTGAGCAAATATTAGTTGGATCAGTTTCATCGAAAACTGGCTTTGGATTAGCGAGTTTCCTGACCCAAAATGAAAAATATTGGGGCAAGGTGGTTGGTCTTACATCCAAAGGCAATGCTGATTTTGTTCAGAGGCTAAACTGTTGTGACGAGATTATCGTTTACGGAGGTGAAAGCGAGCTCGATAAAACAAAGCGTTCAGTTTTCGTCGATATGTCTGGCAACGGCGCACTCGTGAAAACACTACACGCTCACTTAGAACAGAACATGGTTCAAAGTATTGGTGTCGGCGCGACGCATTGGAATGAAAAACGAGCACGCGGGCCGATGCCAGGTGCGCGCCCAGTTTTCTTTTTTGCACCAGAGCAAATGGCCAAACGCAATAAGGAATGGGGTGAAGGCATGCTGTTCCAAAAAGCTTTTGCCGCCGGTGCGCAGCTCGCCGTCAGTGTAAAAGACATTGTGAAGGTTGAATTGATGGAAGGCCCACAAGAGGTCGAACAAATTTGGAAAGATATGCTTGATAATAAGGTATCTGCTCGGCGCGGTATTATGGCGTCGCTAAATAAATAAGATTGAGCCCCGTGATGAACGACCATGCTGATGATACCGAACTTTTCAAAAAGCTCATTCAGAAGCCACGCATAGCTTGGCCAACTGTGAGGTAACCCTTCTAGTCGTCTAAACCACAATCAATCTGACTTAGGAGCACATCATGAAAACACTTTATAAAACTGTGGGCTTAGGGCTTAGCCTCGCCATAATCTGCGGCACAGCATTCGCAGATGAATCGAACTCTGAGACCTGCGCCGCATCGCTAACGCCTACGGGTAAAGCCATCTTCGAGGCCGTTGCGCCTTCGGTTGAGGCCGACACAAATCTCAAAAAACTCCTGAAAAAGAAAGTTCGTCCGTTGGTCATGTCTGGAAAGATGGAGCGTAAGGACGCCATGGCAAATGCACCGCTTGCGGGGGAATGCCTTTTGCTCTTGAAGCATGAGAAACAGAGTCTTTCTGAGACATAAAAAAACAGGGTCACCTGTAAAGGGACCCTTCAAGTTATCGGGGACGCGTGACAAAACACGTCCGTTCTTTCTGAAATCAATCAGAAATCCTTTCAAAGTTTACGAGGCTAATGCTTAAACTTAAGTGTTACGCCATAAGTACGCGGCGCTGCTGGAAAGGCTATACGTGAGGCGGCATCGCCGGTTCCCCGTAACGCGGTGTTAGCTGTAATCCCGCGGGTGCGAACATCTGTGACATTTTGCACCCAACCTTCCAATGTCCAACGTCCATCGTCAGACCCAATGCCCCCCCGAAAATCTAGATGAGCGTTCTGCTCTTGAATATCACCAAATAATGGATTGCCGGACGCAATATTTGTGGGTTGGGTAGATGTACGAGAATCGGTCTCAAATCGAAGATTGCCTTGCAAGAACCAGCGCATATTCGCTTGCTCTAAAATGTCTTCATAAGTGAGCGCCGCATTGCCAACAAACTCGGGCGCATTTGTAAATTGGGCGCCGCAAAGGTTTGAAACATTCGGACTAGGCGTCGCCAATCCTTCATCACAATTATCAGAGTATTGCGCATCAGAGTAAGTTAGCCCTGTTGAGAAGGATAACTCATCCGTTACTTGCGCGCTAACTTCCAATTCCCCGCCGAAGGCGCGCGAATTTGGAACATTAAATGTGACAAATTGAATACCTGTGAATTCAAGCACCTGATAGTTTGTTAGATCCGTGTAAAACAGGGCAGCATTCGCCCGCACTCTGCCATCAAACAATACGGATTTCAGACCGAGTTCATATGCGTCGACTTCTTCCGATTCAAAGGTGGGATCAGTCCCCAAAACAGCGGCAGTCGGGTCTAAGTTAAAACCGCCCGACTTAAATCCGCGTGAATAGGACCCATAAACACTGGTATTCGGCGTAACTTCATACCTTAGGTTCGCCGTGTAAGTTAGTTCTTCATCTTCAAATGTATCATCAAAGGTTCGCGGCGTTGGTATGGCAGCAAAGGCCGGATTGACGAGTTGTAAATCAGCTGGCGCGGCTGAGGGGAAACATGTCAATCCAATGGCCGTAGGTTGGAGCGGGGCCAGCATAGGGTTTGCAAAGCCTGGATTTGTTAAAACGTTAAAGCATGCGCTCTGTGGTAACGGCGTTGCATCAAGCTGTTCAAAAGACCCATCTTTATCTTCATCGACGTAACGCAAACCGAGCGTCAAATCTAACCTATCCGTTAGGCTAAAAATATTATGGGTAAAGATTGAAAATGACGTCGCGTCTTGTTCAAATCGGTTTGTTACGAAATTACCATCAGCGTTTACACCCTGTGCGAGTGCCAATAATGGATTTGGTCCTAAAGCCGTAACACCGCCGGCTAATAATAATGTACTGGCAGCTTGTTGATAATCAGGCCCGAATGTGAGTGTAAACTCATCGGTAATGTCCTCATTTGAATAAAACCCACCAATAAGCCAATCAAGACGGTCATCCCATGCGGTACCCTGTAACCGAACCTCCTGAGTCAGGTTTGTAATTTCGGTTTCGCGCGGGTCAGCCAGGCTAAACAGTTCAAGGCTTGTGTTATCTACGTCTATTTGTTGATCCGCCGTATATTCTCGGTAAGCTGGAATATAGGTCAAATCCGCAAAACCCAGATCCCAATTCAGCTCAGCGGATATCCCCCATTGATCGGTTTCGCTTGTAAACTCATCTCCGTTATTGGACGTAAGGTCGTCAAAAGCGTCGGGTCCTGAGGCCGTCACCCCGCCATTTGCAGGAAGACCCGCCGCCGCAAAAAGGCCAAGTCCCGTAAATGGTGTTTCGCTCAAAATAATGGCAGCGCAACAATTTTCATCGGCTTCTTGAATGTCGCCAATAACTCGCAGGCTAACCGCATCTGTAGGCTCCCAGAGAGCTTGTCCGCGAACTAACCAGCGATCACGATCGTGGCTTTCAGTTCCTTCTGTTGATTCCACAAATCCATCTCGGTTGCGCGTAGCTCCCGTTAGGCGCAGTGCTAATTTATCCTCTATGACTGGAAAATTAACAGCCCCCTGCAAGTTCACGAGGTCAAAATTACCATATGTAAAGTTCGCAAGCGCTTCAAACTCTTGCAAATTTGGCTTTTTAGATTGAATTGACAGCGCGCCTGCCGATGTATTTCGGCCAAGTAATGTGCCTTGCGGCCCTCTTAAGACTTCAATTTGCTCTACATCAGGCAGATCACCTAGCGCGATACCGGGCCGTGATAGAAAAACGCCATCGAGAAAAACGCCAACGGAACTTTCCAGACCTATGTTATTGCCGGTCGTTCCAATGCCGCGAATGCGTAATGTTGTACCTTGCGATTCAGAATTTGAGCTCTGAATATTGAAACTTGGAGATAGAGCCTCAAGACGTGTGATGTCTTGAACACCAGAGCGCTCCAATTCTTCCGAGCTTAACGCTGTAACAGCGATAGGGACATCTTCCAAAGACTGAACACGCTTGGTCGCCGTGACAATAATTTCGTCATCAGACGTTTGCGCAAATGAGGGCGTTATGAGTGATGCAGTAATAGCTGTTGTTACAACCAAAATCGATAAGCGAGATGCCATTAATAATTCCCCTATAATTGTTTTATTAGGAAAATTATATGGCATATTGAGTGTCAATACAATAGTAATAACACTATAAGTGCCATTAGTAATTTGAGAATTGGATCCGAAGTTCGCGATTTCCATCTTTTATGGTATTTTATTAGAGTATGTTTTGTCTTTTGGCCAAGACGCAATTTAGGGTGAGATTATTGGATTTCATGAGAGTAGATGGATGGTGGAAACGGCTTTGGAATTGGAAATTTGAACATT
>JALZVI010000290.1 GCA_023301015.1 Rickettsiales bacterium
GGCATAGATTGAGGAGATTAAGTAAAACACCCCCAGATGAGGATGCTAAAGAATGTTTTGAGAATGCTAATGACTCATTTAGAAGTCTTAGGTGGAAGAGGGAATTGATTAAGTCTCGAAGTTCTTCTAACATTTGCAGTATCATTTCACACTCCTCCTCCTCGTCCGGTTCGTATATTTCATCATCAGAAGAAAGTACTTCTCTAGCTGTGATAGTAGAAAGCGACTCTGAAGATGTATGTACATGGTCAGCACCATCCACTTGTGTAAAAAATGTCGATTCAATTGATAAACTGTACACATCGCTGGATACTAGTAAAAGTTCCAAGCATCAATTGTATATTACACCAGAAGAATTTAAAGAAATGGGTAAGCATACTACCCCATCTCCAGTTGAATCCAGTAGTTGTTCATCTCCATTTCATTCCAGTGTCTGTTCATCTCCATTTTTAAAATCCAGGTGTGATACAGATTACGAGTACATGAATGATCATGATCTATCACACAGGGTGGATGTATACAGTGAGATTGATGGAACTATGAACGAAAAGGGGTGTATATGGACAAAATGTGTCTTAAAAAGTCCCACGTCGTCGTATTATTGCGACAGTGCATGTGAAATACTATCAATGTGTGATAGCGCATGTGAGGTACTGTCATATGACGATATACTGGGGAACAAAGTTGTACCATCAAGGTTTATAGTGGCAACGTACGAAACGGAGTAGAATATTATATATTATATATTAAACTATGTCAACCTGCTCGTATTACAGGTGTTCGAGTAGGTGCTACGGTAGTAGGGCATACTGTTATTCTCATATATCAGATTTTTACAGGAATTATAGGTATGTGTGGTTTATATTCCATATGAGAATTAACCGTACACATTGTATTTTCTGGGGTAATAGCATTTTTACACCATTAACATTTAACCATGATTTTGAAATTAACAATGTTAAATTCAAAACACTTATGCACTATATAACAACAATGAAACTAAAATCATTCGGTAAATTCGACCAACTAAATGATACCATAAACGAGACTTCCACTCGTATATTACAGAGTACTTATTCCAATATAGATGATGGTAGTAATTCTACTTATACGTCTACATGGAACAATAATGCTTTAAATGTAATCACCCTGGGTATATATCACCAAGTATCAAATAGTAAATATCTTAAATATATGTTATTAGGCCTGGAAGGTCTTAAAATAGTTTTTGCAGATCCACGTGACAGAGAATTTGGTGTTGGTATGAGATACAATAATTATAGGATCTATGATGAAGAAGATTGGACGATTTATAATGGCCAGAGGTCAAAAAATTTAATAGGTTATGCACTTGAATTGGTAAGAGATCGTCTATTGTCAATTGAATAGTCAACCTACAGAAAAAATATATAATATAATATTATAATTAATAATGTCCGAAAAAACTACAAAGTACATGCTATACATTGCTCTAATATTGGGTTCTATTGGTACATACAATGCACTTTTGGGATCATCTTCTCCCACAACCACAACGACTGGTAATGAAGAGACCATCGCATCCGCATTGGAAAACGGGGACCTAACAAGAGCTGACTTGACAGAAATGTTGACACAATTGTCAAGGAAGGTAGATGAAAATGCACAGGCAAAGAAGGCAAATACAAGTACTATTGTATCGGTTAATGAAAAGGCAGCCGATCTACGTACTGATTTTGATTCCCTTATATCAAAGGTAGACGACACCAGCATCTTCGTACAAAACTTCAACAATGAAGCAACTCCTCTTCATAACAAACTTGTAGACATGGAGAGTAAGGTGGATGCATTGACTTCATTTGAAGAATCCAATGTATCGACACCTGTTGACATTGACACTGATTACGTGACAAATCTATCTAAGAGGTTGTCTCTTGTTGAAACTTCCAACAAAACCTCCAAGGAGGCCGCATTCTCTGCAAGGGATGAAACTGTAGTGAACACCAACTCTATTATCAAACTTAAAAACTCTATTGACTCGCTCACCACTCAAATTGCATCTGTTAACCAGGTAGACACAAAGGTCACTCAGCTTACAGAGAAGGTGGACGGGAGTTCTAGTAACACTGCTATTTCTGCTGTGACTACACGAGTAAACAGCTTGACTAGTGAAAATGAAGCACTGGCCGCTCGTCTTATTGGTGTAGAAACATGGGTAAACAACCGCACAGAAAATGCAAAGGCAGCAAGTGTAACATCTGAAACAGGCGTTGTAACACAGGCAGTTTTGGACAGGATTGTAGACGTAGAAAGTCTTGCCGACACAAACAGTGTAAACCTTCTCACCATTACCGGTAACGTTGACACCAACACAGCTGATATTGGAGCATTCATCCCTGACCTACAGGAACAGATTTCTATCAACAAGTCTGAAATCAGTTCCGTTCTTGACAAGGCTGACACTACCATCAGCACTATTGCCAATATTGTCACACCTCGTATATCTGACAACGAAGCCGATATCGTCGCTCTTCAGTCCAAGGATTTGGAGTGGAAGCGTAGAATCGAAATCATCGAAGAATCTCAGCCCATTGCTGACACTGCCAGGGAGATTCTTGGTTCCGACATCGTATCTGTATCCGAACGTGTAACCAAAAACCTTGTAGCTATCGGAAACATTGAAGATGCCCTCGAAAGTGTATTCACTGAGAAGATTGAAAGCAACAAGGCTAACATTGCATCTGTAGCCGATGATGCCAATTTCCTAGCACAGAAGTTCGCCCGTATTGGTGACGAGGCTGTATCCATCGGTGTCCTAAATGCTCAGAATGGAGCTAAAATCGCACTAAAGAACAACTTCTTCCACTACGCAGCACCCAATGACAACAACTGGATGCTTTACAGGTCTAACGGTAAGAACGGAGCAATCGCAGGTGAATCTCGTATTGAAGGGTTTGGTTTCAGTGGTAATGCTTCTCGTATTCGTATTGGTGGTGGTATATCGGAAGGATTTATCATTGAAAATTCCAATGACGAATTGATGTTCTCAATGAGGGGTAGTGATTCGTTGGCATACATGAATGGTAGGATTAACGTTGGTGGAGTATGTTTCCTACAAACCAATGACGATGGAAATGCGCAATTCAGTCACAGGTTATACCAACACTCAAATGTTGCAGCTATAAAACAGGAAGGTTCTGGTAATACTTTACTATCATGTAAGGCAGGGAAAGGAGTGGTCGTTAATAATGGTGATAACAAAGTTGCTTCATTTGTCAATGGTAAGAGTACATTTGAAACAGAATTGATTGTAAACCATGCCTCTGGTACACACGATACACACTTCAGGGCAGACAGTAACTACATTTCTACTGGTTCCGGTAAGCGAACATACTTCCGTTTCGGGGGTAGTAACCCATCTGTAAACATCCGAGACAAGGAGGTTAACATTGATGGTGTAGATGTTCTAGCCAAACTTAAAAGCTTGGAAGCTCGTGTCCGGACTTTGGAAACTGACTACGTTAGGAGGGGTGATACTTACGTAATCAACGGACACAAGGATGGATGGTCGGCTGAACTTGGTTACGCAGGGGACGATGCCCGATGGTCTAGAAGTAACACTAGGATGACTGTTAAGATTGTAAAACCATAAACATAATATCAAAATGATATGAATATTTTTATATGGTATTATATAAGAAACAAAATGCATAGCAGAAAAATAATACTCGCATGTACAATTATTTTTGTATTATTCATTGTGTACAAATATGACATACTATGTGCACTTGGTAATGGCACTATTATACTAGAATCATCTGGTAGTGAGAAATTCGATGGACTAATGTTGAAAAATGGATGCAATGTCCACCACACATCAACTGAACCTGGTGTAAGCGTGGTTGGATTTGGTCGAGGAAAGATTTCATCTACTCATATTGGATACATGGAAGAACAGGGTAGGGTGGATTATATTCAAAAGATTAGTTCGGAGTTCGAAAAGATGGCTAGTCAGTTTAGATATGTTGGTATTGTAGCAAATGGAGGAACCCATAAAAAGCCAGCATTATCCAGACTTAGGGATGATCTTGCCATACAGATTAACGACAAAGATGGCGAATATGATTTCAACCTAGTACCATTTTTCAAAAAGTATGACATGGGTAAGTTCCTAACAGTTGACCGTGGATGTTGCCAGCCATACATATATGTGTACGATGTGGCCGGTAAGAAGAAGGTTGTTGAGAGAATCGGTGCATTCAATTCTAACTTAACTCATGATTTAGGTCTCTAATAAATTTTAATGTTAAACTATTATGTAATTCTGACAAAAAGAATGAGAAGTATATATATATAATAATTTTACGGCATGTCTGGAGTTACTCTCGACTCGATCACAATCAAGACCGATGCTCTAGCCGCATTGACTCTTGACAGCGTCGGTTACACATTCGCTAAACTTTCATGGGTTAATGTTTCCGAGAGTGAAGCTACTTTCATGGTAGCTAATGCTCTACCCGGAGCCGATCCCCCGTCATTCCTGGAAAATGTTGTCCTTCCAGCAGGAGAATCGGGGTCCGTTACTGTTACCGGTCTCGAGCCTGGAAGCAGTGATAACTTCTACCTATACCGTAAGGAATTCCTTGAATTCGTCCCACAGACATCGTCTACATCCACTGATGGTGTTGTTGTCTCCACCTACAGCCCAAGTTCGTCGGTATCTATCGGTGGTGAGAGTGCTCTTATCAAGTGGACACGCGCATACCCTGATGCCAAATACGTCGTCACCGTATCTAACGATGACACATCTCTAGAATTCACCGAGTCTGACTTTGAAGAAGACTCTTCTAGCGCAAGCAACATCAATCTCCTAGTAGAAGGATTGACTCTTGGTACCACTTATAACTGGGACCTTAAGATCATGGAACCTCTTGGGGATGAAGAAGAATCCGAAATCAGTGTACAGAGCACTGGTACTTTCACAACAACCCAGGGTGTTGTACTTGAAATCGTGGATGTTTTCGCTTCTTATGTCGATGTTGAATGGATTGGTGATGATGATGTAGTTTACAGACTCATCGACCAATCTAGTGGATCTACCATCCTTAACGACAGTGGTCGCATATCTAACCTATCTCCAGGAACCTCTATGAGCGTGGAACTCCAGAGTCAGGAACCAGATGGTTCGTGGATAGACCAGGCTGTTTCATCTTTCACCACACCTTCGTCTACTCTTTCGGTTTCTGGTATTGCGTCATCTTCGATCCAGATTTCTTGGACTGCTCTATACGACGGTGCTGATTACACAGTTACATACACTGAAGATGGTGGTAGTGCACAGGAGGCTCATATTTCTGATGCCACTGGAACTGTTATATATGGACTAGACTCTAACACTTCTTACGTGATCAACCTATTCGTTGAAGAAGATGGTGAACTAGTCGGTCTCTCGTCTCTTGGAATGAATGGTGGTGTAAAAACAACCGTAAACTACAAGTTGTACGCTATCATCCTTGTTCTTGTACTTTTGTCTCTAGCAGCCGCTGCTAAGTTCGCAATGAACTAAATATTAGAATTTATGTAAGTAGTTAGTTTTAAAATTTAAATAAAATCATATTATTCCATTGTGAATAATTCAGGTATTTTTACATGTTAAACAATCACTATAGTTAATATAATAAATATATTAGTAAAACTTATATAAACATCATAATGATCAAAACCAATAAATGTCGAAAGCCATGTGAAAAACACAAAGCAATAAACCCAGCAACTGGTAGATGTGTTACCAAATCTTACCTGAAGTGTATACAACGAGAAACATGTGGTGAGTTAGATCATGTGTATATCGATCAGATGAATAAGAATGATAAAAACAGCGAAAGAGACATGGAACAGGGTCTTGTACCTCACGTAGAATGTTACCCACGAAAACTTAACATACACACTGGGTACTGTAAGACTCCATGTAAAGATGGGTATGCTATGAACCCAGCTACTGGTGGTTGTGTTACCCTTAAGTATCTCAAGTGTCTTAATGCCGAGGATTACGACACTGATGATGATGATGATATGATAAAAGATGTAATATTTACACCTACTGGTTTGGTTACTAAAAGTGAAATGGTGCTACTCCCATCTTTCAAAGATTTTATAGGAACAATTCCGACAATTTCCGACATAAAGACTCTATTCGATACCAGTTCGTTGACCATTTCAGACACTGCTGTAATGCGTGGTATTTTCGAAACTTCCATTAAATCACAAACCATGTTATTGAGTGGTACATATGACAGAAATGATAGAAAGGAAACATGCGTAAGTGGTAAAAGTAGCTCCCATTCTGACTGTGGGATAAAGAATATATCTACCGAGGTTAGCAGATCTATAGTATCTGCAACATTATCAGACTCTTCCTTGTTCACATGGTCTGTTCATCACGGGACTGGATTCGATATGAATCTCGTTAAGATTGCTGTTGAAATGTCAAAGACGGGTCACGTAAGACTATTGGTTCTAACGTCCGAGGGATTGTGGAGAGTTTTGATACCTCATATGAAAAGTGTATCATCTATCCAGTCGCTGGAAGATTATATTACAACAGTAACACCAAAATTAGAAAAAATAGATAACAATTCCCGTACAGTCGCAGCTGATATTGCTCAGATTGGATTCAATGATATCCATATTAGTTTTGCGCAGTATGATAAATAATTTACTTAATTAATTGATATAACATTTAAAACCCATATAATTTATTTATCCTCTCTTCTCGAGCTTGTCTCTCTATCTCATTGAGTTCTTTTTTAATGTTTTTAGCATCCTTTCTAGATTTTTCAGTTGCAGATAATTGTATTTTTGCGTGAACTTCTTTACGGTTCTTGTATGCTACCCATTTGTCCATGTCTACGAGTTCAAAATCACCTGGTTTTTGTGTACTGGGTGTTTTGGCTTCGGGGTTTTTCTTGTCCTTTTTATTGGCCTTTGTTAGGGTTGATTTGAGTATCTTGATGTTTTCCAATGTGTTGGATGGAGAGAATTCTTTACATATGTCATGCCACGATCTTCCTCGTATTATAATTGCCAGTTTTTCTGAGAAATCTCTTATGTCCTTAAGGGAATTTATTACAACTGGTGTCTTATAAAGAACCTTGTCGTTTTTCACTAGTTTCACAATATCTTCTAGGTTGTCTGCGATCTTTGTCATACTCTCACATGTTGATTCCCCTGAGCTTGTTTCCATTTCCTCGAGTATATCGACTATCTCTTCTTTTAGTTTCTCTACGATTTGATGTTTGAATTCCATCTTTTATAATAATAGTAATACATTTTTTGTTATAGATTATACCGTTTTTTCATATAATGTTTATCATACTTATCTATCAGTGGTATAATACACTCTTTAAATATTGAAATATTTAATCCATGGCTTAACCAGTCTAAACATTTACACATGTCTTGATCTACTAGATTATCCATCGTATATCCAGCCCCATTCTGTATACTAAATAGTGCAAAATCATCATCCCCGTATGTGTAATTTTGTATTTCTGGCCAGTCCACTCCATTTTTAAGTAATTCAACTATCATAACCCTATTTTCGTTGAATATAGCAGAAGACATATAATTTGAAATGTCAACCCCCTTTGATATAAGCCATTCTACCATTAGTGGATCAGTATTGTGACAACATTTTCCAAGATAATTCATCTGTATTGGTAAACTCGAACATTCTATTTTTTGTATGTCTCGGATTTTACTTTTCTCTATCATACCTTTAATAGAATACGAATAAATACGTAGAAAATTAACTGCTAAGGATTTATCGTGTAGATATCTGATCGTTTCTTCATCTGTACATCTACTTGTAGATATTATCATGGATTGTTGATAACTTGTTATCATATTTTTAATTAACCAGTCTATTATTTCCAAATTACCATTACTTAATGAATGTTCTACGAGTTTTTCCCCGAATTCTTCTTTCCATCTTAAGCACGATGTCTCCTTATCCTTTTCAGAATAATATGACCATTGTCCCCAATTATCATCCGAATAGTGGCTAAGTACACCATCAGCACATATTAGTTTTACCATATCAATATCACCTGTTTTTACTGCTTCTATCATACACGTGGGTCCAAATGGTATTTTGTTCTTCCAGCACCATCTTATTAGGTTCATATCTTTATTTCTTATTGCTATATGTACTGGTATTTGTGTGAATATGCATGATGGATCTTTGTATACAATGTATTTCAAAGCATTTATGTTACCAGATTCCATAGCATATTCTGATGATTTATAACTTTCTTCGACTATAACCATTGAATCCTTTATCCTATTTAATGTGTTAAAACATGAACTTATCTCTGTATACTTTGGTTTATCATCAAATGTAGAGTTGAATGTTTTATTTACTCT
>JALZVI010000291.1 GCA_023301015.1 Rickettsiales bacterium
AAATTAGGAGAGAACATGATTTCAAAAATACTTAACACTAAATATGCCCTCGAAGACAAACTGCAAAACATTCTTGCGCCACTAACTTTACTGGCAATTCGTCTTTATGTTGGCTGGATCTTCTTCAAGTCAGGCCAGCTGAAGCTGGATAGCTATTTCAATGGCAATTGGGACTTCACTGTGTTCTTGTTTAAAGAAGAGCATCCTGTTCCACTCCTATCGCCTGAAGTAGCGGCGGTTTTAGGAACTGGCGGTGAGATACTATTCCCAATTTTGCTAGTACTAGGAATTTGCGGACGCTGTGGCGCTGCTGGCCTACTTGCAATGACTGCGGTGATTGAATTTACATACAAAGCTTTGCCAGAACATCAAATGTGGGCGCTGCTATTATTAGCTGTTCTTACCTTCGGATCTGGTAAAATTTCAATAGAGCACTTTATTCGTAAGCGTTTTGAGAAGAAAAATTAAAATTCCGTTGCGCTAACATACGACCAGCCTTAGTCTGGTCGTATGCTTTATTACCAAGAACTATTAGACTTCTTCCACGAGAAATTCCTAAAAATCGCGTCAATCATCAGCGCGCTTTTGGCTGGCTTTGTCTTGATTTCCATATTGTCCTACAACTCCGCCGACCCGTCGCTGAACAATGCTACTGGCGACTACCCAACAAATTTGACGGGCTATACAGGCGCATATTTGGCTGACTTGCTATACCAATTCTTCGGAATCTCAGGCGGGCCAATTTTGGCACTAATCGGCTTGATGTGGGCATATCGATTCTATAACGGCCGCTTCATCAGCAAATTATGGCTGCGCGCAATCTCGCTCATTCTGGCTGTTTCAGCGCTTGCGGCTGTGTTTTCATCCGTTGCTAGCTCTGGCGGCGTTGTTGGCGGATTCATCAATAACTCACTATATCTTGAGCTAACCGCACCAATCTACAACACATTATTTCTCGGACTTTTCATAGTTTCAGGCCATTTCGCATCGGGACTGCGCCCGCGTGAAACAAAAGAATTCTTCCAAAAAGCCACTCGTCCAATTGAGCGTCTGTTCTCCAAGGCCGACCCGAAAGTCGCTAAGAAGCCGAAAATTAAGCATAAGCTTGGCCGCGCAAAATGGCAAAAACGTGACGAACCAAGCTTCGCACCAGAAGGCGAGGAAGAAGACCAGGGTGACGGCCGCTCAATTCGCATTGACGAAGCGCCGCACAATACATCACGCCCAGTTGCAAAGCAGCAGAATCTAATGCTCGGCCAAATGGATGACGACTTTGAGCTTCCACCAGTTGAGTTGCTGCGCGAAGCGCCAAGCCGCTACGCATCTGCACGTATGAGCGAATCTGCGCTAGAGCAAAACGCACGGATTTTGGAGAAAGTGCTTGAAGACTTTGGCGTAAAAGGAGCTGTTCAGCGCATCAGCCCGGGCCCTGTGGTAACGCTCTATGAATTTGAGCCAGCAGCGGGAACAAAGTCAAGTAAAGTGGTTGGCTTATCTGAAGATATCGCACGCTCAATGTCAGCCGTTTCTGCGCGTATTGCAGTTATCCCAGGGCAAAATGCGCTAGGAATAGAGCTACCAAATTCGAAGCGCGAGACTGTATATTTCCGAGAGCTGATGGAAGCTGACGAGTTCCGCAAATCAGAAGCCAAATTGCCACTTGCCTTGGGCAAGGACATCGGCGGCCTGCCTGTCATCGCTGACCTGACAAAAATGCCGCATTTGCTCGTTGCGGGTACGACAGGTTCGGGTAAATCTGTGGCCATCAACACCATGATTACATCGCTAATTTACACCCTGCCGCCAAGCAAATGTAAGTTCATCATGATCGATCCAAAAATGCTTGAGCTTAGTGTCTACCAAGACATTCCGCACCTCCTCGCACCTGTTGTGACCGAGCCACAGAAGGCTGTGACGGCGTTGAAATGGGTGGTGAAAGAAATGGAAAACCGCTATCGCCTCATGTCCACCTTGGGTGTGCGTAATGTAGATGGTTATAATAAGCGCATTGAAGAAGCCATTGAGAGCGGAGAAGTGCTGGAAAAAAGCGTGCAGACTGGTTTTGACCCAGCAACCGGCAAGCCGATCATGGAGCAGATCCCAATTGAGATGGAGAAATTCCCATATATCGTTGTGATTGTTGATGAGATGGCAGATTTGATGCTAGTTGCTGGCAAGGATATCGAGGCATACATCCAACGCCTTGCGCAGATGGCGCGTGCAGCGGGGATTCACTTGATTATGGCAACTCAGCGCCCATCGGTGGATGTGATTACGGGTGTGATTAAAGCCAACTTCCCAACCCGGATTTCATTTCAGGTAACTTCAAAAATTGACTCTCGCACAATCCTTGGTGAGCAAGGAGCGGAGCAGCTTTTGGGACAAGGCGACATGCTCTATATGGCCAGCGGCGGACGCACCAATCGCGTGCATGGCCCATTTGTTGATGACCGCGAAGTGGAAAAAATTGTACGCTTCCTCAAAACCCAAGGAAAGCCTGATTATATCTCCGAAGTAACAACCGATTTTGATCCAGAAGAAGCGCCCGCAGGAATGCATGCAAGTGGCAGCTCTAGCAGCTTTGACAACGCAGGTGGCGGTGAAGATGCCAGCCTTTATGACCAAGCAGTTGGCGTTGTTTTGCGCGATAAAAAAGCCTCCACCAGCTACGTTCAACGCCGCCTTCGTATTGGCTATAACCGCGCTGCATCTCTGATTGAAGAGATGGAACAAAATGGCGTAATTTCCGAACCAAACCATGCAGGCAAACGTGAAATCTTAGTCCCTACAGATAACGGCTAAGCAGCGGGTTTCTTTGCGTCAGCGTCACGGATATATAGCGGAAAAATTCTGCCTAATTCCGCGCCGTTCTTCAGCTTATGCAGCGCTGCTTTGGCAACCCAATCAGCATCCGCGACTGAGTCAAATTCACCGTCATAATCGAATAATTTTGGCGCACTCAGCGGCCTCATTTCAGCATCAAAACTCTGGCAAAAAACCTGTCCGCGACGAGCATCCAAATGCACTTCGCCACCGCCCTTTTTCATCGCCGCCGCTTCCAAACTAGTCACCGCAATTGGAGTGAACGGCAACAACAGCTCCCACGCTTTCACAACGGCCAACCCAATCCGCAGTCCCGTAAAACTGCCAGGCCCTACATTGGCGGCGACATATTTCAAATCGGCATATTCCAAACTATGACGTGCCAAAATCGCCTCAACTTCAGGTACCAAATTTTCGGCTTGCTTATTGGCCTCACCAGAATTGAAAAACTCCAAGCGCTCATCGCCTTTATATAACGCAAGCGAGAATTCCCCCGAGGCGGTGTCTATTGCTAACAAATTATCGCTCATAGACTCAAGTCTCGCAGCCCAATTTTACTGCTTCTGAGCTGGCCTGATCGCGCAGCAAAGCTTGCAAATTTTGCATTTTCTGCAAGCTAGTCAAATTGCGGCAAGCCTCTTCCTTTTTCCCAAGCTTTCCTAGTGCCGTCGACGCCTTCAAAAGCGCTTCTTTCCCTCGCTCAGCAGTCTTATCCGATTTATAACTCTTCAAATAACTAAGCGCCGCAGATTTATAATCGGCCTCATCCATCGCAATTTCACCAAGCCAAAAATGAGATTCATTCAAGTTTTCTGACTCTGGATAAGCGTTGGTGAATGCCAAAAATCGCTCCTTCGCAGCGGCAAGATCTTGGTTACTAACTTCCGCCAAAGCCGCATTAAAATCATCTTCTTCTGGATCGCTTTCGACAGCTTCATCAGCCTCAGCTTGCTCACCCAAAACATCCTCAACCCGAATTACATACTCCGCATTTTCTTCACCAGGCCGTGCGACATATTGACTAGCTGCATCTTCTAGAGAATTTCCATTTTGAAAGGCACTCTGATTTGAATCAGTCGCAGCAACTTTGTTCTTTTGCAATTCCTCCAGCTCAAATTCTAAGCTAGAAACTTCGCCTCGCAATTTGCGCACTTCTTCTTCCATATAAGTCATCCGCGCGATCAGATCCGCCACAGAAGCGCCAACAAGGTCAGAGCTGCTCCCTGCAGAAGGGCGGTGCTTGCTTTCAAAGCTGCGGCTATTCACCTCTTTTTCAAAAAGTTTTTGGTTGATCTCATTGGCAATTTTTTTCTCAATTCCTTCAATGCCAATCATGTCCAAGCTACCATCAAAAGCATGTGATGATGAGGGAGTAATGAGCGTCGCTGCAACTATGTATATGTATAAAAACTTCATTCCTCATGATATTCTTTGCCACAGAAAAAGCAAGCCCGCTTTGACAAAGGTTGGTTGCGCAAATTGGCAAATCGCGTTATAACTGCGCATGGGCAATTTCAAAACCATTGATGATATTGAAGTAACAGACAAACGCGTGCTGGTTCGCGCTGATTTGAACGTTCCAATTCATGCAGGCAGAATTTCTGATTTCACCCGCCTTGCCCGCGCCTCAAAAACCATCAACGAGCTGCTCAGCCGCGGTGCAAAAGTTGTGGTGATGAGCCATTTCGGCCGCCCGAAGGGAAAGTTCGACCCAACAATGTCACTCGCTCCAATCGCTGACGGCCTTTCAATTACCACAGGGCGTGAAGTGAAATTTGCCGTAGATTGCGTTGGCGCCGAAGCAGAAGCAGCCGTGAACCGCCTGCAAGAAGGCGAGCTTTTACTGCTAGAAAATTTGCGTTTTTATGAAGGCGAAACGAAGAACGATCCAGAATTTGCGAAATCACTAGCCAAGCTTGGTGATGTTTATGTGAATGATGCATTTTCCTGCTCGCACCGCGCACACGCCTCCATCGTGGGCGTTTCTGAGCATCTTCCAACAGCCGCAGGGCGCTTGATGCAAGAGGAGCTGGAGAATTTGAGCAATGTTTTGGATGCTCCAGAAAAGCCAGTTGC
Source organism: Rickettsiales bacterium (assembly GCA_023301015.1). The sequence goes on from JALZVI010000291.1 coordinate 4,900, forward strand.
AGCCGTGATTGGTGGCTCAAAAATTTCAAGCAAGCTATCTTTGCTCGAAACTTTGGTGGAGAAAGTTGACATCATGATTATTGGCGGCGGCATGGCAAAC
>JALZVI010000292.1 GCA_023301015.1 Rickettsiales bacterium
GCACCATCTAATCCATTCTGACCTGGAGCACCATTTGTTCCATTCGTCCCAGCAATACCTTGTATTCCTTGAAGTCCTGGAGCACCGTCTAGACCGTTAACCCCATTTGTTCCTGGAGCACCGTTCAATCCATTTGATCCTGCGTTTCCAGTTGGTCCTATTGGCCCTTCTGGTCCAACTGGACCTTGTATTCCTGGAGCACCATCTTGACCATTAAGTCCATTGGCACCTGGTTGCCCTGGAGCACCGTCTAAGCCGTTTGATCCATTCTGGCCTGGTTGACCTGGAGCACCGTCTGAACCATTACTTCCATTTGTTCCTGGAAGACCTTGTATTCCTTGTATTCCTGGAGCACCATCTAAACCGTTTGCACCATTCTGACCTGGAGCACCGTTTGTTCCATTAGTTCCTGGAACACCTTGTATTCCTGGAGCACCGTCTTGACCGTTTGTACCAGTTGCACCTGTTGCACCTTGGCAATCGTTAGCACTGAATATACCGTCACCATCGATATCTTCTCCTGCATCTCCAATCCCGTTATTGTTTAAATCCCAACAATTAGAACCGTTCTGACCATTAGAACCGTCTTGACCATTCGTACCGTTAGTTCCGTTTGAACCATTAGTTCCTGCTGGGCCTACTTGTCCTTCTGGACCTGTAAGACCTATTGGCCCTTGACAATCAGATGAATTAAAAAATCCATCATTGTTTGAATCTTCTCCTGGATCATTCAAACCATTACCGTTTGAATCCCAACAATTAACACCTGAAGGACCCGTTGGTCCTGTTGGACCATTCAGACCTGGTTGACCAGCTGATCCTGAAATACCTTGTATTCCTTGCATTCCTGGAGCGCCGTCTAATCCGTTAGAACCATTTGTTCCATTCATTCCTGGAACACCTTGTATACCTTGAAGTCCTGGAGCACCGTCTTGACCATTTATTCCTGGTTGACCGGCAGCACCATTTGTTCCATTAGTACCTGAAAGGCCTATTGGACCTTGTTCACCGTTTTGTCCATTTGCACCAGATGGTCCTTGAGGACCTGCTATTCCTTGTGTTCCAGCTACTCCTGCTTGTCCTGTTAAACCTGCGGGACCTGCAACACCTGCTGGGCCTGCTGGGCCTGTAAGACCAGTTGTACCTGTAAGACCTATAGAGCCAGTAGGCCCTTGTAATCCTGCTACACCTTGAGGCCCTTCAGGACCAGTTGCGCCTGTAAGACCTTGAGGACCAGTTTGTCCTATAGGACCTGCAACACCTGCTGGGCCTGTTGCACCATTTGTACCTGCTGGACCTGCTATTCCTTGATCACCCTGGGCACCTTGAAGACCTGTAGGTCCTGCAACACCAGCTTGTCCTTGTATACCAACTCCACCTCTTAGAGATAAAAAGAAGTCAGCTTCTGTACAACAGTTACCTGCTGCAAGCCATACTTGGAATGCAGAAGAACCGATTCCACCAGCTACGCCAGCTGCACCAGTATTACCTGTTGTTCCTTGAACACCTGCTGGACCTGCTACACCTGCTGGTCCTGCTGGACCTGCTGAACCAGTTATTCCTTGAAGACCTGCTGGTCCTTGATTACCATCTGCACCAGCCACACCTGCTTGTCCTTGTACACCAGGGACTCCTTGTGGACCTTGCATACCTGTTGCTCCTGTAAGTCCTTGTGAACCTGTAGAACCTGTCATGCCAGTTGGGCCTGCTGGGCCGATTGCACCAGCTACACCAGCTTGGCCTTGTTGGCCTTGTGCACCTGTATTTCCTGTTGTTCCTTGAGGACCTGCTGGACCTGCAATTCCTGCTACACCTTGCGATCCTGCTGGACCTGCGGCTCCTTGAATAGAACTTAAGAATTGAGCTACTGTTCCACCTGCATTAACTGATAACCAAACTTGGTAAGCAGATGCACCTGTTATAGAAGCAAAATAATCAGTAACTGTACAACAATTACCTTGAGCTATCCAAACATCAAAAGATGAAGAACCAGAAACACCTTGCTGTCCTTGAACACCAGGTGATCCTTGAGGACCTGTCGATCCTGTAGCTCCAGTAAGACCTTGTTGTCCTGTAGAGCCATTAACTCCGGCTGGACCTGCAGCTCCAGATGGACCTGCTACACCTGTCATACCTTGTGGACCTCTAGGACCTTGTTGACCAGCAACACCTGCTGGACCCGCTGGACCAGTAGAACCAGGAGTTCCTGAAGGACCTTGTTGCCCTGTTGGACCTGCAAGACCTGTTAAACCAGTTTGTCCCGTTTGTCCTTGTGGTCCCTGTGCACCTTCAAGACAAGACCACAATGGAAATTGAGCAGTACCTTTATTTACTTGAACACAATCGAAATCTGTGTTATAGAAGTAAGTTCCAGTAGCTGGATTTAACATTGCATCTCTCTGGATAGAAGACAATTGGACTAGAGAGCTCTCCAAACAAAACCAATTTGGTTGAGTATCTGTCCCCTTATTGACTTGTATACAATCAAGAGTTGTGTTATAAATAATTGCACCCTCAAGTGGGGTAGCAATTTGATCACGTTGAGCACTTGTCATTCTCGTTGGAACGAAAACTAGACTTGTACTCTC
>JALZVI010000293.1 GCA_023301015.1 Rickettsiales bacterium
TAAGCGCCTCGTTGGCCTTCCTGGCGACAAGATCCAGATGATAAACAGCGTTTTGCACATCAACGACAAGCCAGTTAAAGTTGCACCCGACGGAACTTTCCGCGATGGAATCCGCGACCTATCACAGCAAATTGAAACTCTGCCAAACGGCGTGAAGCACACAATGCTAGACGCTGAGGGATATTTTCCAACAGATGACACGCAAGAATATATCGTCCCAGAAGATCATTTCTTCATGATGGGTGATAACCGCGACAACTCTAACGACAGCCGCTTCAAAATTCCCGGCTTCGTCCCCAAAGAAAACCTAATCGCCCGCGCCGAGTTTGTGATGCTCTCCAGCGAAGGCATGATAATCAACCCCCTAGCATGGCGCATGGATCGCTTCTTCACTAGCCTGCGCGCTGAGAAATAAGATGAGAGAATTGCAAGAAAAGCTAAATTTAGAATTTGAGAATGAGGAGCTGCTGCAACGCGCCCTCACCCACCCAAGCATGGGCAAAGCCAACCCCAACTACGAACGCCTAGAATTCCTCGGAGATTCCGTCCTCGGCTTGATAATCTCGTCAGAACTCTTCAAACGCTACCCAAACGAGGCCGAAGGTGAGCTCACCAAACGCCTTGCAGGCTTGGTGTGCGGAGAAACTTTGGTAAAAGTCTGCGAAGGCTTACAAATCGCAAAGCATATCGTCATGTCAGAAAGTGAGATCAAGAGCGGCGGGCGTGAGAATAAAGCGAATTTGGAAAACGTGATGGAAGCCATAATCGGCGCGCTATACCTAGACAAAGGCTTCCGCGCCGCCCAAGCCTTCGTGCTGCGCGAGTGGGAAGACCTAATCAGCCGCATGGTAGAGCCACCAAAAGACGCGAAATCTGCCCTACAAGAATGGGCGCAAGGCCGCGGCTTACCCTTGCCGCAATATGAAGTCACCAGCCAAGACGGCCCCTCTCACGCACCAGAATTCGTAATTTCCGTCAGCATCCAAGGCAATGAGGCACAAACAGGCACAGGCAACTCAAAACGCGTAGCCGAACAAGAAGCCGCCGCCAAGTTACTCGAACAGCTGGAAAGGTAGTTTTAATTGCTCCCCCGCTGCGCCCTGCGGACTTGCAGACTGAAACGCGCTCAGGGCTGCTAGATTGAATAAAATTCGTACAGCACTTGTATATCGCAAATTTGTTGTTAGATTTTTCACACTAAATCAAACCCAACGGAGACGCATCATGAAGAAACTACTCATCGCAACAATCCTATCCACAACAGCAATTGCAGCCAGTGCAGAAGATGCGACCACAGGCGTAGCGCAAGTTACTCCTGCTTTCCCTCCAAAAATCACATTCGCTGAGGCTAAAGAAATTGCCGTTGAAGCAGTACGCAACAGCATTAAAGTGACCGAAGCTGAGCTGGAACTTCAAGAAGGCGAAGGATTCACATATGAAATCGAAGTGAGCGCAGGCGGCGTAGAAACAGAAGTTGAAATCGACGCCAACTCAGGCAAAGTTTTGGAAATGGAAGCAGACGACTAGACTGGGGCGCAAACAGCAAACCCACCAACTCAATTCAAAAACAACTCATCATGATTGCCCTATAGCCGCAATATTTTCACAAACCTATGTTTGAAAAAAGAAAAAGGGGAGCGACCGCTCTCTCCCCTCGAATGTTTTAGTTGGATATTTTGACTAGGCCACAAGCTTTGATTCAGCTTCTTTACGCACAAAACGCAAGGCCTACTCGGTGCTATAGTTAGCCGCGTCTTCCTGCTCGTGATATACGTCGAGAGCCGCAAGCATCGCATCACAGAAAGGTTCTGCTCAGGATTTACTCTGCTCACCATCCTCCATAAGGAATACAGCGCAATGCCGCTAACTACGATGGCGCAAAAGAAGTAGCGCCACGCTCGCTACAATCAACGACCTTGAAAAAATGGTGTTTTGGGAGGGTTTTTCACAGACTTCAAAAGCTGCTTAAACCACTCGAAAAGTAGCCCCAGGGTAGCCCTGAGATTTCTAAAATGTCTGAAAGTGGTGCCGCCTGTCGGATTCGAACTGACGACCTGATGATTACAAATCAACTGCTCTACCAACTGAGCTAAGGCGGCACTGAGGCGAATATACAAATTTCTGTTATTCAATCAACCAAAAAGTGGAATTTATATCAAATCAGTTAAAGCTTTTTGCAAGCGCTGCAAATCCGCCGCGGAATGCTTGGCCGAAAGTGACACTCTCAACCGCGCAGTGCCGCTTGGAACGGTCGGTGGGCGAATTGCCGCAACAACGATCCCCTGCTCCTTCAACTTCTCCGCAATTTCCATTGTCCGAGCCGCATCACCAATAATTATCGGCTCAATGTGAGAACCGCCCATGCTTGGAATTTTCTCAAACGGTTTTTCCGCCGCAATAATTTCTAGCGCCTTAATTGCCGAGCCAACCACAAATGGCGGGAGCGCGGTGGAATATATGAGTGTTTTCGCCGAGGTTTTCAAAAACTCCACCAACACATCACTCCCGCAAACATAACCACCATAGCAGCCAACCGCCTTTGAAAGCGTGCCCATATATATATCAACATCAGGCTGGGCGTCATAAACACTATGCGCCCCATCGGCCATCAGCCAGCAGCTATACTTATTCTTCAGCGCAGCCAATCCAGATAAATCGCCATAATCCCCATCCATCGAGAAGATTTCTTCTGTCACCAGCAAACAATTTTTATAACCAGCCCGTTCTCGCGCCAGAATTTCGGCGGCATGTGCCATGTCGTTATGCTTGAAGCGCACCAGCTTCGCGCCTGAAAGCTGCGCACCCTCAATCAGGCATGAATGCGCGAGCTTGTCCATCACAATCAAATCGCCCTCGCCCATCAACGCTTTGATTGTCCCGATATTCGCCAAATATCCGCTGCCAAAAACGCACGCCGCCGCCGCACCCTTCGCCTTTGCAAGCGCGGCCTCCAACTCCTGATATAACGGAAAATCACCGCCAGCCACGCGGCTAGCCTGCCCACCTGCACCGAACTTCTCCGCCGCAGCAACGCCCGCCGCCACCACTCGCGAGTCCTGTGCGAGACCTAAATAGTCATTCGTATCAAACCGCAACAAACCACCGCCCCACTCACCCTTCGGTGTGCGATATAAGCTTTTCTGCCTTAACTCAGCAATTTTATGGGTTAAAATTCCGTCCATGAGCAATATTTATAGCACCACAAAAAATAAGCAAGGCTTCACACTAGTTGAGCTTTCGATTGTACTGGTGATTATCGGGCTGCTCATCGGTGGGATTTTGGTTGGGCAGAGTTTGATAAGAAGCACAGAGATGAAAAGATTTGTTTCTGAAATTAACCAACTAACAATTCTAGCTGGAAATTTCAAAGAAAGATTCCGATACTTGCCAGGAGATTTAAGGGGGTCCGATTATTTCGCAACTGGATGTGCCGGAAATTATTGTGACGGAAACCAAAATGGAGGGGTTTTGGCAAGCATAGAGGGTAATAATTTTTGGCTACACCTACAACTGGCAAATATGCTTGAATTTAAAGGCCATGGAGCAATATACTCAGATGATTCAGAAAGCGTTGGCTGGGGCTCCTTTGCGAACAGTATGAAGCAACTGAATGCTTATTACACAGTTCTTGGGCCTGAAAGCTATCTTAGAGCCTATGGCTCGGTAGATAATAATTATTTCACAGTTGGGGATTACAATGTGGCTAGCTTTACAATTGAAGAATTATATGCGATGGAAACAAAATATGATGATAAAATTGCAAATGCCGGACTTATAAGAGGCTGGAGAACATCGGTTTTAAATTACTGCACATCTTCAGACTACAGCGCGTATCAAGTTGGAGCTTATAGCGATGGCGAACGCAGATGCTACGCACAATTCAACTATTTTACATTTCTTGATTTTGAATACTAGGCAGTATATAAAGCCACCCATGACAGATATCAGAAACAACTGGAAGCTCACCGAAGTACAAGAACTCTTCGCACTTCCATTCAGCGACCTTATATTCAAGGCGCAAACCATCCACCGCGAATTTCATGACCCAAACGCGGTGCAGATCTCAACTTTGATGAGCATCAAAACTGGTGGTTGCCCTGAGGATTGCAAATATTGCCCGCAATCTGCGCATTATGATACGCCTGTTGAGGCAACAAAATTGTCGGAGCTGGACGAAGTGAAGAAAGAAGCCGCCGCAGCCAAAGCCGCTGGAGCATCACGTTTTTGCATGGGCGCAGCGTGGAGAACGCCAAAAGAGCGTGACATCCCGAAAGTGATTTCAATGATTGAAGCTGTCAAAGAACTCGGCATGGAAAGCTGCATGACACTCGGAATGCTGGAAGAGCATCAGGCCAAACAGCTCAAAGAAGCTGGGCTAGATTATTACAACCACAACATCGACACGTCTGAAGAATTCTACAAAGAAATCATCAGCACCCGCACATATCAAGACCGCCTAGACACGCTGGAAAATGTCCGCAAATCGGGCATGAAAACCTGCTCAGGTGGCATCGTCGGCATGGGCGAATCGGTTGATGACCGCGCGTCTATGCTGCTAACACTTGCGAACATGGAAGAGCATCCGCACTCTGTTCCTGTGAATATGCTGGTACGCGTTGAAGGCACTCCATATGCCGAAAACTCCGAAGTTTCTGCGCTAGATTTTGTCCGCACAATTGCTGTGGCTCGCATCATAATGCCAAAAGCCGCCGTCCGCCTTTCCGCTGGGCGCGAAGAGATGAGCGATGAAACTCAAGCAATGGCGTTTCTAGCAGGCGCAAACAGCATTTTCTATGGCGAAAAGCTGCTAACCACCGCGAACCCTGAAGCGAATGAAGATATCAAACTATTCGAGAATCTAGGCATCAAGCCGATGGCGATTTAGCGGGCTCTACCGAAATTCCTTGCTATCAACTCGTCAACAATGGGATCGCAAATTTCTCTCCCCCTCAACCCATGTGCAAAATGCTTGGGAATATTGTCATAACCAAATTTCAACCCGGCCAAACCTCCAACAATTGCAGCGTTGGTATCAGTGTCCCCACCATAACAAATTGCTGAGTTAACTGCTGATTCATACGAACTAGCACCGCTCATAACAGTTCGCGCAATGTTCAACGAGTCTAAAACATACCCTCGTCCGCTTAAAACCTCAGGGTGCGCACGTGGCTTGATATACCTATCCAAGGCCACCACCTCATCACTACCTTCACCAAAAGATGACTCAAAAGCCCTGACAGCAGAAAAAAACGGATTCTCCGCACCTTCGCTTATCTTTCGCGCCCACAAGCTATAGATAGCGCATGAAATTTTAGAAATTGGATGGCTATGCGTTATCCGAGATTGCTGCATGGCCAGATCCGCAAGCTCTTTATCAGAGCCATTATGCCACAAAACCAATGGCAATACTCGCATCAACGAACCATTGCCATTACTCCTTTCATCGCCAGCGCCAGCTTCCAAAACAGGAACACCATCTTCAGCTCTTTCTAGAGCCTCACGAGTTCCCATTCCAATATCAAAAACCTTACCTTCAACGGACATATAGCCACCATTCTTCCAAGCTATAAGCTTTGATGCAAAATCTTCTAAATCCAAAAAACCTTTCTCCAGCAAACTTTTTAGCAAGCACAAAGCCTGCGCCCCATCATCAGACCACGCTCTTTCTGGAGCAAAAGCATGAGAACGAGCATACCCCTCAGGCAGTTCAAAACTAATTTTCTCAGGGATCTCAGACCGCTCTTTAAATTCAAACGGAACTCCCAATGCATCGCCAATCAGAAGACCATAAACAGCCCCTTTAATTTCATTTGGAGTCATTGAGTGATTAGGCATACCCGACTAACCCTTAGCCGCCAACACAGCCCCTCGCACCGCATCTTTCGACAAAATCGGCGACAGCAAAACTGGCTCACTCGCTGGGCCATAAACCGCGTTGAACGGAATGCCTGAGCGACCAAACTTCCTGATATAATCCAGCAAAATCTCACTTGGCTTCGTCATATCACCACGCATCAGCACCACGTTTTCATCTGCAAAAAACTGCTCAATCTCATCCGTGCCAGTCACATTCAACTTGTTCACCTGACAATTCACGCACCATTTTGCGGTCACATCAACAAACACCACCTGCCCTGCGGCAACCAGCTCATCAATGCGTGCCTCGTCAAAAGCCTCCCACTGCACCAGCTGCTCCTCAGTCGCCATTTCAGCAACTTCATCATGCAACTGCGCATATAGAATTGTGCCGAGCCAAGCCGCGGTTGCAAGCAACAAAACAGCCATAATATTCTTCACCCAAAGCATCCACTTCCCTGGCTTTGGCAGTAATTTTGAAAGACTCGGAAAAGCCGCAAACAGCAAATATGGCAACGCCATCCCAACGCCCATCACCGCAAAGATTACGAAAATCTGCACCGAACTTCCCGCCAATGCAAAACCCACTGCACTCACCAAAACGGGTGCTGTGCAAGCCGTTCCCAGCAATGTAGCCAGCATCCCTGCCACAAAATTCCCAGCTACAGAGTCCGCATGCGCACCTTGGTCAGACACCCACGATGGAACACGCAGATGAAAAATCCCGAGCAAGCTCACCGCAAAAAGCAGCACCAGAACAAACAGAATTCCTATGAATATCGGCGACTGAAAATGCAAGCCCCAGCCAAGCGTTTCACCACTAGCCTTCAGCGCAACTGCCGCAGCCGCAAGCAGCAAAAACGAAGCTAAAATCCCCGCTGCCGTTGACAAAAAATTCATCCGCGCCTGCCCAAATTCCTTCCCAGATTGCTTCACCAAGCTCAACACTTTCAGCGAAAGCACGGGCAACACGCATGGCATAATATTCAAAATCAGACCCGCCAAAAAAGCCGTCCATAAAACCCCAAGCCCAATCACCTGCTCAGTTTTTTTTTCAACCTCAGCCGCAAGGGAATTCAGCTGCAAATTCATTCCATAGGGAACACAAACCTCGTTGCAAACCGCGCCTGTCAAATGCAACCGCACATCCGCGCCATCCTCAATTTCAGCCTTCACCTCAAACTTCGTCGCACCGAAATATACATTAGTCTTAATGCCATATTCCTCATATTCCTCATACTCGGGATACACAACCTCACGCACCTCAAGCCCCTTCGAGCCAGTCCAGTCAAACTCCGTTGCAATGCCCGCATCGCCTGGTTCTTTATAATATGTATGCCACTCATCATCTGGCACAACCTCAACATTAAGTTCAGAATTTTCATAATTTATCCGCGCCTTAACATTGTCACTCTCCACCCACTCCGAACTGCTCGCCGCAGCGAAGTTAGCAACAAAAAATAACGCAATTATAAAACTATAAATTCTCAATTTTCTTCCCCGATAGCGCAGAGCCAATTTCTGCGTCCATAATTTTTTCCGCCAGCACCGTGCTCGCCTCGTTCAGCTTCTCACGCAAATCGTCAATCACCCCACGATTCTCACCGCTCAATGCATCCGAAAGCTCATCAGCCAACTTCATCATAGCATCTTTGCCCTCAAAATCGGCAGAAAACTTCTGTACAGACTGTTTCAATGAGTTCAACAGTCGCTCCGCCTCAACCTTAGCCTCCGCCAGCAAGCGCTCTTCCATGTCGGCCTTGCCATGCTCCATGCTTTCGCGCACCATCGCCAGCACCTGCTCGCGCTCGAGGCCATATGAAGGCTTCACCTCCACCACCTGCTCAACGCCAGTTTTCTCCTCACGCGCAGTCACCGTCAGCAAGCCATCCGCATCAATCGTGAACGTAATTTTCACCCGCGC
>JALZVI010000294.1 GCA_023301015.1 Rickettsiales bacterium
GCACTGCCCGCCTCTGAGCGGTAGCACTGGGTGAACGCTGTCATGCGCTTTGGCAATTCGGCATCAGGAACAATTTGCTCACGCACCATGTTTGTTAAGCTCACCTCGGCGGTTGGAATCAGATAATGCTCGCCTGTGGTTTTGAATAGATCTTCCTCAAACTTCGGCAATTGTCCCGTTCCATAAAGAGCCTTGTCCCAAACCAAATGCGGTGGTCGCATTTCCTCGTGACCTGCTTGGATATGCATGTCCAACATCATGTCTGCCAGCTTGCGTTCATATGTAGCTAGCTTGCCTTTCAGCGTCACAAAGCGTGCGCCAGAAATTTTGGCTGTCTTCTCAAAATCTGCCCAGCCTAAACTTTCCGCCAAGTCATCATGCGCTTTTGGCTCAAAATCAAACTCACGAGGAGTTCCCCAGCGCTTCAGCTCAACATTGTCATCCTCGCTTTTTCCAGCGGGTACGTCTGCATCCATGATATTCGGCAAGCTCTCCAAGATCCGTTCCGCACCATTTTCCACACGTTCCAAATTCGCAATTTCTGTTTTTAGCAACGTCGCCTGATTTAGAATCTCAGCAACATCTCCGCCCTGCGCCTTAACCTTGCCAATGCTCTTTGAAACAGCATTCACCTCTTGCTGCAACTCCTGCAAGCGCGTTAGGCCAGCGCGAAATTCCTCATCCGCAGCCAGAACCTGCGCCGATATTGCCGCGCCACCACGTCGTACCATTTCAGCGTCAAACTGCTCAGGATTATCTCTTATCAATCTTATATCATGCATTTTAAAGTCCTCAAATCTTGCGACGAATAGCTATTATAGATAGTTCATACAGCCCATATAAAACAACCGCAAGACCTGCTTGGCTAATTATATCGGGTGGGGTTAATATTGCTGCACTGATTAGGATAATTATGGCAGCTATGCGTCGGTTGCGCTTCAAAAACTCAACCTTAAGCAAACCCACCTTGGCGAGAAGAACTAATATGATCGGGAGCTGGAAGGCCAAACCGAAGCCGATAATTAGATGCATCACGAAGCTCAGATATTCCGATATCTTCGCCTCCAGTTCAATCGCCAAATCGGCCTCACCTGCTGGTGTTTCAAAGCTGAGAAAGAACTCCAGCGCGAGCGGCATGATGAATAAATACACAAGCGCCGCGCCTAAAAAGAACAGGATTGGAGCAATGAACACGAATGGGAACAAGAAGCCCTTCTCCTTCTTATACAAACCAGGCGCAAGAAATTGATAGAACTGCGCGGCCATGAAAGGGAACGTGAGTAAGAACGCTGCAAAAATTGACATACTAACATAGGTGAAAAATGCTTCTGTCAGGCCGGTAAAAATCATCCGGCGCTCATCGCCACCATGCGCATCTGCCAAGGGCTGAACTAAAAACGCATAAATCTCGGACTTGAAAACATAAGCCAGCACAAAGGCCGCAACAAACACCAGCACAACGCGCATCAGGCGGTTGCGCAGCTCAATCAGATGCTCGAGGATTGTCGATTTATTCACCGCCCTTCTCCCCTTGATCCGCACGCTCTTTTTGCTTAATCAGATCCTCGATATCATATGTCTTTTGCATATTGCCCTTGAGGTCTTCTACATATTTCTTCGGCTCGTCCAGCTCTTCATTCAGGGCGTCCATAAACTCTGCGCCAAGCTTTTTCGCCTGTCCCACAGCTTTTCCTATCTTGCGGATAACAACGGGCAAGTCTTTCGGGCCAATAATTAGCAAGGCCGCGAACACCACCAGAATTAGCTCAGAGAAGCTGATACCAAACATCGCTAACCTCTTAAGCTTTTTTCTCTTCTATTTTATCTTGATTTTCGGAGGACTTCTCAGCGTCATTAACGCCTTCTTTGAAGCTCTTTACGCCTTTGCCCAAATCTTTCATAACCTTCGGCAATTTGCCTGCACCGAATAATATCAGCACGATCAAAAGAATTAGTCCAATTTCCCAAACACCTAGTCCCATGAGAGTAGTATATTTTGCGCAAGGCTAAAAAACAAGCGTTAATATTTAGCCGCCCGTCACAACTTCCTTGATCTTAGGGAACACATCCCCGCCACCTGTTAGCTTATCTAGCAATGAGCCGATGAAACCGATGAAGTCAAAGTTCATTGGCACACCTGTCTCAGATGCACTTGCAGGAACGTAATTTGGCTTTTCCTTGTCACCTGTTGCCAATGTGGATTTATTCCCCGAGCTCACGCCCCAATTAGGATCAGGCGGGCAACCTCTTGCCTTAGCTTCCTTGTACAAATCTTCTATATCTCCAGCCCTACTCTCTTCAGATCCGCTATTATTATCGTCAACAAAAGCATTTATTTTTTGATGCACATCTGCACATTCGGCATTATCCACGGCTTCTCCAGTTTCAGGGTCATATGCAGATTCTTTATCGTTATAGAAATTATGCACCACCCAACTATTCCAACCAGTCAAACTTTCTTTGCACGAATAGCTGTCATGGTCAGTCTCGCAGCTTGGCTTGCTGCTGCTTGCAGTAGGCGGGCAAATTTCAAACTCGGTAACTTCTCCCAAATTCTCGCTATTTCCGCACGCATCAAGGAAGACGCTATGGTTATTCTTAGTTTTAGCCACCACGCAACCTGTCGCAGGATGCACGTTCTCAACAAATGCCGCCAACCATGGACGCTTAAAATCACCATGAGTAGAATCAGGATCGGTCAGCTCATCACCGGCTGGCGTCTGCATCACAATCACAGTTCCTGGCTTTGCATTACTCAAGCCGTTTTGTACGTTCTTCGATGGATACACAACATCATCATCGCCACCCAAATTATAATTCGCCTGCGCATTAATAGGTCTGCCGTCAAGTGACGCTAATATGCTCCTGTTCCACTTCATCCGCTTTGTCGTATCCACCGAGCGGCTATATTGCTTGCCGTCAATTTCAACAGTCTTTTGCTCTGAAGTTTCGCGATTATCAATGCTCTTGCCAAACGCACTCACCCTGTCCAGCACATAGCCCCACGAAGTTTCGCGGAAGAAGGCCTTTTGATAGTCGCAAATGCAATCCACTCCAGCAAAGCGGGCGCAGTTTTCCTGATAACGCACAAGCTCCGCCCAGCCACCAGCACCGCATGACGAATTACGAGCTTCCGTGCTATTGCTATTATCCTCACCAGCGCTATATCCAGGGTTCACACCCGCAATTGTCAGCATATATTGCGCATAATCTTCTTTGTTCAAATCCTCAATTCCACCAAACCCCATCTCGCCAGTCACCGAGCTATTAGGCCAAGGACCATTGTTACCGAACTTATCTTGCGGATAGCTAGTCTTCCAATTATAGCCATTATTCACGTTCTTCGTAATCATTCCCGCCACACTAGAAGTCCCTTTTGTCGCCGCATCTGCAGCTGCACCAGCCAAGCCAACACGGTAAGAATCATACGCATTCTCGTTAACATGCGGCAACTCTTTGTCTCCATCGTCTTGCGCATGCGCTAGAGTGTAAGAAAGAGCTAGTTTGTTCTTCATATCAAAGCCGGGAAGGATTGCAGTTTGACAAGCCAGATGCTCAGCCATGTCACAGCAAAATGTTTCGCCAATTGAGAAAGTTGCTGCCATGCAAACAGCATACGCCCCAACAGCAGTAGCTGTATAGCCTGCCAACCGCGGAGGAGTTGTCATGATCTTGCCGCCATTATCAACAATGGGCTTTTTGTACATACCGTAGTCCTTGCCACCACCAGCACCAACTGGCTCCCAAGCCTTAACTCCACCCAGCGTGCTTTTCTCATCCGTTCCACACACTTGCGTAATATACTGACCGCCACCACACATGGAGTTTATGGGGTTTATATATTCCCTATGCGCAACTTCATGCATTGGCGAAAACGGGTGAGATGGGTCGACAATACGCTGAGGGCTTGCTTTCTTACCGCTGCCCAAATTATATTTTATATGGCGCGTTTCAGAGCTTGAATCAAAGTCAGGATCAGACCTAGGGTCGTAAGTAGGGACATAGGCAGAGTTCTCACTGATACGGAATTTGCCATTCTTATCCTCAATCATCAGGCAATAGCCTTGCGAGATTGCCGCATCATTTGCAGCCTTCTTGCCATTTTTAACAAGATACTTGATTGCATTCTGCACTGTTTCACCAAACTCTTTTG
>JALZVI010000295.1 GCA_023301015.1 Rickettsiales bacterium
GACATTAAACCCTTTTTCTTTAGCTAGTTCTGCAGTTTCAAATTCGATTAACTGTTCTTGCATATCTACTAACATTTATGATTATTAAACTTTCCGTTTCTACTAATTTCTTCTCCGCATTTAGAGCATAGTCCAACCATGTCCGGAATAACAACTTCCTTATAAGTATCTATTCCTGCGGTGTATCTTGTTGGGATTAGACATTCAATATTATCGGGTGCTAAAAAAATATTTAACTGAAATTGAAGATTTTTAAGATCCCTCTCTGTTAAGTATTGTGGTTTTTTATCAAAAACCACCACATATTTTTTAGCAGGATTTCTTTGGTAGGCATCATTGTATTTAATCTTTCTTACTTCAATCATAATTAGTTTATTTTTCTAGTGTTCCATTGTGTCCAGCCTTAATATATGCCTCATTTTGTGCGTCAATAATTTCTTCTTCTGTAATTCCCATTTTCCCGATATTTTCCCGACTCGTATGAGTCTATTAGTATTTAATGTTACAATGATACACATAAAAATATATATAATGCAAACTTTATATTACAATATATTACATTAGATACAAATATTGAATCCTGTCGGGCTCACTATAACAACCCTATAAGCCTTGTGTTTATAGGGTTGTTCGTTGTTTTGTGCTTTTGTTTTCCCGATATTTTCCCGATATTTTATTACGTAAAAGAATGTATAAGTATATGTTTAAATACGATACTTAAACACCCAAGAGTGAAAACTACGTATTTATACGTATAAATAAACAGATATAATTACATAAGTTTGAAGTTCAAGTTTTTTTTATATAGAT
Organism: Rickettsiales bacterium; assembly: GCA_023301015.1. The sequence goes on from JALZVI010000295.1 coordinate 811, forward strand.
ATATTTCTATATTTGCATAACGAAGTTCACGTAAAAAATACGTAGATGGTTGATAACACGGTTAATAAGAATAATATAATTAACTATGCTTTTGATTAATAATATATAATTTGCTAGAAATACTAACAATAAAAATATATTATAATGAAAAAATTATTATCTATCACATTGGTAGCTTTGTTTACATTAACGCTTCTTGGGTCTTGCACTCCAGAAAAAATAACGGGAAATGATGAACAGCAAATTGACAAAGAGGAAATCAAAGAAGGCGACATATAGTTTATTAGTCGCTTTATTTATATGGGCAGTATCTTTTCTGCCTTACTTACATGATCTGGAATACTTTGAAGGGATGAAAGGCTTTAGCGGCTTTTCATCCCTTCGTATTGCAGTATGGGTTATATCGTTATTCCTAATCGCTATATCAGGATGGGTTGTAGCCTTTCTTAATTCAAAGGGTAAGAAGTATAGGTTTTCAATGTTGGCGCCTATAGGTATGCTTGTGTTTCAACTATGTGTTTATGTATTAGACGGCAGAGAGTCTATAATAAATGACTTTAACATTAAGGTGGTCCTGAACCTGGTGGTCTTTGCGGTAGTAATAATTTTATATTTCTTTAACAAGCTAAGGTCTAATGAGTAGTTTCCTATCAAATATCGCTATTTTCTTGAAGAACAAGAATGACTTTTCCATCGAAGAGCAACAGACTATAAAAAAGAGTTTGCTAGAGCAGTGTGAAGAAAATATAAAGACAGCAACAAAACCGCTGGTTAATATTATAGATAAAATTAATGAGTAACTTTACTCTTAACTTCATCTAATTCAATCATAAGTTTCCCGACAACTCCATTTAATTCATTAATCTGTCCGCTATAACCAGACATTTCCTCCTTAATCATTTCAGAAAACAAACCCTTTAGAGCTTCTAAAGGGTTTTTATTTTTAGACTTTACCATTTCTCCTTCCCCCATCACAAGCCAAACCGGACTTAAGTCACCATAAGCAAGTAGAATTTTCTCTATAGTATCAGAGTGCAGCCCCTTATGTGTTTTTATAGCTCGGCCAACTAAACCATTAGAAAGTCCAGCATCGACGGTAACTCGATTAGCATTCAATCCTTTGAATGTCATATATTCTTCTAGTCTACTTGTAATTGTTTCCATTTTATAGAAAATTATCTACTTATTATGTTGCAAATATAGAATATTATCTATATTTTTGTTGTATAATGATGTTAAATGTTATTCAAAGATAATGGAAAAAACGAATAAGCCCCTAAAATTATCAAAACGAGCGAATCTGAAATCAAGCTTAGAGCGAGGTGATATAAAGAATATAGCGGAAATATCACAAACAAATCGTGTGACAGTTTACAATTGGTTTAGAGGGTTAACAGACCATATAGTAATTCAAAAAACCGTGGAGGCTTATGTAGAGAAAAAGACTTTAGCGCTTGAAAAGCGTGTTGAAGAGAATCTTGCACGACAATCTAACAATTAAACAACAACAATATGACAGCAAGACAAAAAATTGACCACCTAAAAGAAATGGAAGACGCTTATAAAGACCTCCACTCCAATTGCGGCCCAGAACATCCAGTGATTAAGGCAAATAGAGAATTTATAGCAGAATTAGAACAATCATAAAACAACAACGGGAATGCAAGACAATACAATCATAGAATTAAAATCGATGCGCCTTACATACTTTAAAGGTATTAAGGACTTAGAAGTGGTATTTGACCACGTCACCAATATCAAAGGCGATAACGCTACATATAAAAGTTCCTTGGCTGATGGGTTTAGCTGGCTATTGTTCGGTAAGAATATGGACGGGCAGAGCGACGGTAAATTTGGAATTAAAACAAGGAAGGACGGAATTGAAATCCCTCGCGTAGAACATATCGTTGAGGCGGTGTTTGATGTAGACGGCAGAAAAGTAACGGCTAAGAGAGTTTTAAAAGAGAAATGGCCAAAGAAAAGAGGTGGTTCAGTACCAGAGTTTACGGGTAACGAAACAGTTTACTTTTGGAATGATGTGCCAGAGAGCCAAGCAGACTTCAAGAAGAACATTGCTAATTTGATTAGTGAAGATGTTTTTAAGCTGTTAAGCGATCCGTTAGCATTTAATAAACTGCATTGGGAGGATATGCGTAAAATTCTTTTAGCAATGGAGCCAGGAGATACGGACGAGCAAATAGCTAAAGGTAATAAAGACTTCGCGGAACTATTAGAACTTATCGAGGGTAAAGGTATTGAGAGACACGGTAAGCAGATAGCGGCAGAACGATTAAAGTTAGTAAAAGAGATTGAGTTTATACCTACTCGTATTGACGAAGTGCTAAAGAATAAGCCAGAAGATAGGGATTTTACTGATATAGATAAAGGTATCAATAATACAGAAGATGCCATTGCTGAAATCGATACGCAGATTGAAGACCGAAACCAAGCGGTAAGCAAGCAGCAGGAAAAGTATGCTGAAATATCGGGAGAGATTACAAAACTAAAAACCGATAACCAAAATATTGAGTTTGAGATTGCTTCGGAAATACGTAATCGTAACAATTCATTAAAGAATAATGACTCTAGTTTATCAGAAGAATTAGAAGGTAAGAAGCAAACGCTTAAATCTTATGAAACTCGATTAGATACATTAAAAGAAGATACACTTATTTTAAAAGGTAAAATTAATCGAGACAAAGAGAATAAGGAAAAACTAAGCGCCAAATGGGATGCAACCAACGCTAGAGAATTAAAGTTTGATGAAAAATCTTTTAAATGCCCTACTTGTAAGAATCCTTTAGACGCAGAAGATATTGCAGAGGAAAAGGAAAAAATGAAGAAAGACTTCAATAAAGATAAGTCTGATGAAATTAAACATATTAATGAACAAGGTGTTTCCTTAAAAAACAGCATTGAGAAGTATGAAAAGGCTATCAAAGAAGGAGAATCTGCTATTGACAAAGGAAGTAAGCTAGTAATTGATAAGCAAAAAGAGATCGACGAATTGCAGAAACAAGTAGATGCAGAGAATAACGAACCTATTGCTATCCAAGATCCAGAGGAAGAGAAGAAAACGCTCCTTAAGTCTCACAAGCAGTATCAAACCAACCTTAAGTCTATTGCTAGCAAACAAGAAGCCCTAGACAATCAAGAGTCTGTTAATATTGACGACTTGAAAGAAAAAAAGTCTGCGTTATCTGCTGAATTGGAACAACTTAACACACGAATAGCGGACAAGAGTCTAATTCAGAAAGCGGATGCGCGTGTTAAGGTTTTAGAGGCGGAAGAAAAGAAGTTGGCTAACCAAATATCCGAAAAAGAAAGGCTTCAATTTATTGCTGCAGAGTTTAGTAAGAAGAAGATTACCGCTTTAGAAGATAAAATTAACAAGCGTTTTAACCTTGTTAAATTTCAAATGTTTGAGAAGCAAATTAATGGAGGGGAGAAAGATACCTGTGTGGCTTATTACAAAGGAGTGCCGTTCCTAGATGTCAATACCGCTGGTAGACTAAAAATGGGCTTAGATATTATCAATACGCTATGTGAACACTACGGAGTATATGCGCCTATATTCTTAGACAATGCCGAAGCGATTACAGTCATTCCAGAAACCAAATCACAACAAATTAGATTAATAGTAACCAAAGGTCAGAAGACTTTAAAAGTAGAGTAAACAAAAAATAGTTATGAAAAAAAAAGACGAAATACCGCCAGATTGGGCAATCGATTCAAGTGAAATATCAAACGGAGAAGAATTTTTAAAACAATTAAATAAACTAAAATAAATTATGGCAACACCAGAAACAAATAATACTGCGGTAGCGAAAGTAAATACAAACACAGAGTTAGCTGCGGTTAAATTATCTCCTTCGGAAAGATTTACAAATAAAGTAATGTCTTTGTTTCCGAATGGGGGAAACAAAGAGGTTAATCTCACGACGTTACAAAAAAAGTTGATTAATAATTACTTCATAAAGCTAGATGGAGCACTTAAAGAATCAGAGGTAAAAAGACTTGCAAAGCCAGAGCAGTACAGGGATGCATTGCCTTATGGATGGGAAAATGTAAATATGAATAAACTAGCCTTAGATGTTATCGCATTTAGCGAGATAGGACTTGATCCGCTTCAACCAAATCATATAAATCCAATTCCCTACAAAAACTCTAAGACAAATAAGTTTGATATTACATTTATTCCGGGTTATGATGGAATTGAAATTAAAGCAGTTAGATACGGTCTTAATCCTCCTGACAATGCCATTATTGAATTGGTTTACTCTACGGATGAATTTAAGCAGGTTAAAAAAGATGCGAACAACCCAGTTGAAACCTACACTTTTAATGTGACTAATGAATTTGACCGAGGGGATTTAGTAGGAGGTTTCTACTACCATATCTACAACGACGAGCCTACTAAAAATAAATTAGTAGTAATGAGTAAGAAAGATATTGAAAAGAGAAAGCCAAAGTATGCTGCTGCTGAATTTTGGGGAGGCGAAAAAGATAAATGGGTTGATGGGAAAAAGAAAGGAAAAGAAAAAGTAGAAGGCTGGTATGATCGTATGTGCTGGAAAACAGTAAAAAGAGCTTGTTGGTCAGAAATTAATATTGACCCTGTTAAAATAGACAACCACCTTCAACGAGTACTTATTAACGAACAAGAAGTTGTACTTGGTAGAGTACAAAAGAATATAGATGAAAACGCTAATCAAGAGATTATTGATATAGATAGCGAAGTAGTTGTTGACCAAGCTAAACAACTTCCAACTGCAGAAGAAGCATTTGAAGCTCCCGAAGCTAAAAAGGATGATGTTAAAAAAGAAGTTGCGGCAGACGGTAAAATGTTTTAGGATGGTGCTTAAAGTTATTGCAACGGGGAGTTCTGGAAATTCTTATTTGTTAACCGCTAACGACGGAGCCCATTTATTAATAGAATGCGGCGTTACAATTAAGAGAATAAAAAGAGCAATAAATTTTAATTTAGAAAAGGTGGCCGGGTGTATTGTTACACACGGCCACCAATAGCAAGACCACTGCAAATCTATTAAAGATGTTCTATTTAATGGTATTAAAACGTATGCTTCTAAAGGAACGCTTGAAGAAACAGACTGTATAGGACATCACAACTCAAATGTTATGGTGCCGCTAAAAAAATATAGCATTGGATCATTCAACGTAATAGGTTTCGATATTATTCACGACACTAACGAACCATTTGGTTTTGTTATTAGTCACGAAGAAATGGGCGTATGTATGTTTCTTACTGATAGTGTTTTTAGTCCAATTAGAGTAAAAAATGTAACTCATTTTTTAGTTGAATCAAATTATGATGATGATATATTAAATGAAAAAGGGGGAGATAACCAGTTTTTAATAGATAGAATAAGGCAGTCACATATGAGTATTCAAACCCTAGAGAAAATGTTAGAAGCGAATGATTTATCAAAAACAAGAACGATAACCCTCACGCATTTATCTGATCGTAACTCTAATCAGTACACTGCAAAGAAAAGAATAGAAGATGCTTTTGGTAAAGAAACTTACATAGCGGAATCTGGAATGGAAATAAATTACAATAAAAGACCTTTTTAAAAAAATATATGGAAAACACAGCAACAGCAGAGAAAGAAGAAATGGGATTTAATGCTCATTTAAAAATGGATAAGAAATTTATGAGTAAGATGGGAGAAATTCTATTATCCCAAGACCAGAGTTTCTTTAAAAAATTAAACTCAAAGCTCCAGGAGTCAAAAACGGAAAAGCAACAACTAATTGATGAAAAACTTTACTTTACTGTCAATGATGCGGCTTATATATTACGTTGCGGACCCCATACAGTAAGGCGAATGATAGCTGATGAAAAGCTAGAGGCAACCAAGCCACACAAATCTTACTTAATCACCAAGGAGGCTTTAGATAAGGTTATTAAAAACGAGAACAACTAAAAAAATGAAATTATGTGCACAGTAACAGGTACTTTAAAAATTAAAGGAGAGGTCCAAACATTCGGAAGTAATGGATTTAAGAAATGTGAAATAATAGTAAACACCGGTGGCGATTATGCGCAGGAAATTCCTATCGCATTCACACAACAAAAATCAGATTTACCAGATCCTTATGAAGAAGGAGAGGAAATAAAGGTGAGCTGTAATATTAAGGGCAGGGAACATAACGGTAGATACTACCCCACAATAGAAGGTTGGAAGATTGAAAGGCTAGGAGCAGCACCAGCGCCAAAACAAGCGCTACCTAACGAACCTATAGAGCCAACGGCAGCAGATTTAAAGCAGGTAGAGCAGAAAAAAACAGAGGATGATCTTCCATTTTAAAATTTTATTAAAATTATTGTATTATATGTGTATTAATACGAACTAAATACATATATTTGTACTCGGTCAAGTAGTGAAATATAAGTATTAAAATATTGGGGTAAAACCCTAAAACCCGTCTACTACTTGTGTTTACTTGACCGTGAATATAAAAATGGCGGGTTTTTTTTATGCCTAATAATTTGTACTAAAGTTATATTAATATGAAACCATTCTCAATTTACGACCAAGAAAACCCTTCTATATGGGAGGCGTTTAAAAAATTCACGCTTCAAGCTATTGCAAGCGGAAAGAAAAACTACTCAAGCAAGTCTATTATTGAGCGCATAAGGTGGGAGACTGAAATCACCGCTAAAGAAGATGCATTCAAAATTAACAACAACTACACAAGTGATTACTCGCGTAAGTTTATGGAAGCATTCCCAGACTATAAAGGATTTTTTAGAACCAGAACAGTTAAAAAAGTAGCTTAGTTATGAACAGTTACGAGTTAAGTAGAGCCTGGTTTGATTTCTGCTTTGAGAATCCAGAGAAAATAAAACCTAACCATACAGCAGTTTACTTCTTCTCTATTGAGCATTGTAATAGATTAGGATGGAAAAATAAGTTTGGGCTACCCACTACTATGGTGATGGAAGCGGTGGGTATAAAAAGCTACAATACATATATAAAAACACTTAGAGAATTGGTTGATTGGGGTTTTATAAAAATGATTGAAAAATCTAAAAACCAATACTCTGCTAATATAATTGCTCTATCAAAAAACGTCAAAGCACTAGACAAAGCACTGGACAAAGCATTGATAAAGCACACGTCAAAGCAAAGTGAAAGCACACGTCAAAGCACTAGCGAAAGCATTGGTAGTATAGATAAACAATTAAACAATAAACCAATTAAACCAATTAAACCAATTAAACAAAGAAACAAAGGAACCATCCTCTTGTCCGAAATTAAAATTTCAGACGAAGAGTCTAAAGATTTTTTATACGTAGAGATTGCAAAAGCTTTTCAACAACTATTCATTAAAAACCTAGAAGAAAAAAACTCACCGACGGTCCATCAAAAAAAAGCGACGTACAAAAATTATGTTGATCCGATAAGATTGATGTTTGAAAAAGATGAAGTAACAAAAAATCAAATCGAGATAGTGTTTAAATACTTGAAAAGTACAGAAGCCGAATTTTGGAAGCCGAATATACTTTCTACATCAAAATTAAGAGAAAAATTCACCACGCTTTTAATGAAAGCTCAAGAAAAACCAAGTCCAAACCAATCAAGAAATGAAGATTATGAAGCAAGAAAAAACCTTACAAACGCAGAACTCGCGAAACGAGCTATGGAAAGTGAAGTCGGGAAAAACTATAGATTTAGCTAGAAGAATTGTAGGAGGTCAAGGGAATTTAGCTTTTTTAGAATCAAGTTTGAAGTTAAAAGACAACCTATCCAAGCCTTTGATGAGGCAAGTTTTTAAAGATGAATTAGGACAAGTAGGATTTTCAGTATGCCAAACGCTAGTAACCCGTTTTACAGACTCTTTTGGGTTTAGTAATAAACTAAATTCAGTACAGATTGAAACACTCACAGTAGACACGCTTGAGCACTTTAATTACGAAAGCCTGGAAGATATAATACTGTTTTTTAAAATGGCAAGATCTGGAAAACTAGGTGTTACAAACAGAGGGATAGACAGTAACTTAATCTTCGGTGATTGGTTCCCAAAATATATGGAATTGAAGTCTGTAGAAAGAGAAAAAACAATCGAGAAAAAGAAAAAAATTAATAAAATAGATCCATTTGTCTTAGAAAAGATAAAATACACCTACGAGAAAGCTCAGAAGAGGAAGGACATTGAAAAAGTATATGCTTACGTAGATAAATTAACTAAAAATTTTGATAGACAAATGCTAGAAGATACTATTACTGATTGGGAAAAAGACGACAAGAAGATTCACTTTGTTTATATTTTAAAAAAGAAAAGAAGGAGTATCAAGTAAGTGAATGCACCTTTATGACTTTAGAGAATTAGAACCATACACAGCTATTGGAAACCCCTCAAACAAATTCATTAACGAGTGCAAGAGGTTATCACTAATCACATTTTTTAAAAATTTTGTAACGTTTGAGCAATTGAAAAATAAGATTTAACGTTACGCGTATAAGAATAGAAGTGGATAAACAGACCATTTTGTTAACGTCAACAAAATGGTTTTAATAAAATAACCAAACATCGATAAAGCCATTAATAGCTTTTAATTTTATGCAGTGTTACCTGCTGATAAAAAAGCCGTTGCGTAGCAAAACCCGAACAGATAAACATTAAAAAATAAATTATGAGTAAGAAAATAGTAGTAGTTGATATAGACGGAACAGTTGCCAAAGTTGGCGAACGTTTAAAATATCTAAAAACAGAAAAACCAGATTATGATAAATTTTATGCTTCTTGTTTTGAAGATGAACCAATACAAGAAATGGTTGATTTAGTAGATAATCTACAAGGTATTTATGAAATAGTTTTTTGCACTGGAAGACGTGAAGAAGTTAGAGCAGTTACCGAAAGATGGCTTGAAAGAAATGGTTTATTTGGTAAGGTTTTAATGCGACCAGATAAAGATCATAGACACGATACTATTGTTAAAATGTTACAGATAAAAGAAGATGGTATAAAGTTAGAAGATATTGCTTTTGTTTTAGAGGACAGAAATTCTATGGTAAAAACTTGGCGTGAATTAGGCGTAAGATGCTTACAAGTAGAATATGGCGATTTTTAGGAACAGCCACAATAGTGAGTCGGCTTTTTTATTTGCTGGTAACGTTCTTGTATAAGATGCGTTGCGTATAAATAAGCACTGATTTTCGGATTAAAAACAAAGAACACAAACAAGCGAAAACCTAAATTAAAGCACTAAATAGCAATGAATTTTATATGTTGTTGTGAGTAGTTATTTTAAAAACCGCCTGACTGAGGAACGAAGGCATAAAACACAAATTATGATACTGAATACATTTAACACAGAAGAAGTTATAAAATGCTTTAATTACATAAAAGAAAGAGGAGACAAAAGCCTTATGACCGATTCTAATTTTAGCCTAAAAACTGATGATGCCAAAGATAAAAAATACCTTAAACTAGCTTATTTTAAAGATTTACACAGATTAGACTTGAGAGAATTTAATCCCGATATTAAACACTTTACTTGCGCTGTGTATATGATGCCTTTTAAAGAGTTTTCAGAATCGGTTTTAGGTAATAAGTTTGAGGGGTTTGATACGCTTAAACCGACCGATTAAGTGGCGGTTTTTAAAATCATTATTTACAACGGTTTGTGTATGGCAAGTAGCCGAAGCACGAACCACCGAATTAAAAACTGAATATTAATAGGCTATTTGCTATACACTTTGTTATGTGTAGTTGCCTGTAAAAAACTTAACAATGGAAAATGCAAAATTTATAAAAAACGGTCAAGTAATGATACAAGATGATTATGAATCTCTTGGTGATATGATTTATAAATGTGATTCTTGGATTACGGAAGAAGTTTTAACTAAAGAAGAAATTTTACATAAATACAAAGACCAATTAAGCAAAGACCAAATTGAACTATTAAGTAAAGCCAATTACACATAACGTTAAAATATATGATTAGTGCGACTTAAAAATAACAGAACTTAATACTAATAACTAAATAAAGAGAGCGATGAAATATAATGTAGAAATATTTGCAAGAAAAAAAGATATTGACTTAAACCAAACGATATACTCTAATAGTGGAAACTTCACCTCATTACAAGAATTGCTTGAAGATTACGCAAATAGATATTATAAACACAAAGAAAGCGAACGGCTTAAAGGACACGAAACTAACTGTATGAGGGAACCTAAGCATTAATTATATATAGTGTTGTGCTTAGTGGCTTTCTTATTTATTTGAGTGAGTTTACACAAAGAGCCATTAAGACACAACTTTGGGGGATATGTTTCGGGTCGTTTTACGGCTGAATTTTTAAAAAATTAAGAGGTAGTAAATTAAGACACGAATTTTAAAAAAGGGCTCAGGTTACAGACCTGAAATATATCCTGTGTTGATAATCGTTACCGATAAGAACAGAATTAAAGATTAAAACAGAATTTATGCAATACAAGGTTTACGATAAAGAATACACGCTACGCTATAGAGAACTAGTTGAGCAATACAACAAGTTTGTAACTATGTCGGATGATGAATTTCTAAGCAACTTACCACAAGCTGCTCACTTAGCTTGTATCGTAGGATATTTGAAAGAGTTTGATTTGAATGAGAGTATAAGCGATGAAGGTATTATACATCAAATCATACATCTAATGGAATGTCCTAGCGGATATACTGAGGGTAGTTCTGTTAAGCCTATAAGGGAATTGTTTAAAGCAAAACTATTTATAAAATGAAAAAACAAAATCCGTGAAGCGTAGCAAAGGGAATGCCCTTTTTTAAAAAATATCCCCCAAAGTTGAAAATCATTAGTGAAATGGGGAAAACGGAACTTGTGAGTTTTATTTCACGTATGCGAATCAAAAGGCAGTAAGCACGAACGAGGAACGAAGTAGGTTACTGTCTTTTGATGAGGTTATGATTTTCAACGAATAGGTATATGAATAGGCGTTATTTCCGCAGGAAATATGCCGTACACAAACACAAAACCAACTTTAATAAAAGACAATAATTAATTAATAACCGAACGCTTATTTATATACAGTGTTCTTAACTGTAAAATTATGGATTTAAAAGACCTAACACTTGAACAAAAAATTGAAATCACTTTAGAAACTTTAAAAAACCAACCTACACAAACAATAGGTCATATGGCTTTATTAAAAATGGCTGAACTTGGAATAAGTACTTGTGCTGAAGAAACTGAACTAAAAACAGAAGCCACATTTAATGATGAACGGTATAAATGCAAAATGACTGTTACTTGGGAACGAACTTAATAATTTTATTGTTTAGAACGTAAAAGTATATGAAAAGTTGCTGAATTAAGCACCAAAATTAATTAATAATCACAAAAATAAAAACAAATGATTACCGAAAAATTATTAGATAGAAC
>JALZVI010000296.1 GCA_023301015.1 Rickettsiales bacterium
GAGTGCGTGGGGGATGATGATTACGCGGAGGGCGCGGCCGTCGGGGAGGAAATAGAAATCTTCCTTCGGGCTGATTAGCGATTTGAACATGGCCAAATTTTCTTGCTTAAAGCTGCGGAAGTCGGCTTGCTCTGGGAGTTTGCGTTTTTCGCGGAGGAGTTCGAGGACTTCGCCATAGGTTGGCTGTTTGCCCAGCCATGACTCGTCGAATTTCCACAAGTTTAGGAATGCTTGGTTGAAGAATTTTAGCTTCTCATCGGCGCTGTAGATGGCAATTGCGGATGCGGAGCTTTCAAGAAGCTGGCGTTGGAATTGCTCATGCTCTTTGAGCTGTTTTTCGACTTTGGCGAGGTTGATGGCGGTGCGGGCATAGCCGACGCTTCCAGCTTCGGTAGGGATTTCATGTGCTTCATATTCAACAGCATCGCCGTCGGTGATGATTTTTAGGCGTTTAATTTGCACGGTTTGGTCGGTATGTGCTTTTTCTGCCATCATTCTGACGTCGGCACTTAGCTCGTTGATTTTTTCTGAGCCTTTTGGCGTTTCGGATAGCTGGAGATAGGTGTTGTTGCAGAATGTGACGTTCATGTTCACATCGCGCTGCCAGACTGGGAGATCAAGCGCGTCTAGGACTTTGGCTAACCGCTCAAAATTCGCTTCGATTTCCTTGGTTTTTTTTCCGAATGGGAACATGGCCATAGCCTAGCAAGAAAATATAAAAATACAACTTTTGGGGAGTTTTTAATTATTCCCCCGTAGTTTTTAATCGTTTCCCCGCTGCGCCCTTTGGGCTTGCAGACTGAAACATGCTCATGGCTGTGGTTTTTTAGTTTGCTCTCTCAAGGGGGTGGCGGAGGTGTGAGAGCGCTTAATATTCCGTAATTGCGGGCTTGGTCCGCAATTGCGCTATTTTATAGATTCTAAATACTTAATCAAATCTGCGCGCTCGCCGTCTTTCTTGGTTTTGAGTACCATTTTTGCGCCTTTCGCGAATTTTTGTGGGCTTTTGAGCCATGCGTTCATAGTTTCATAATCCCATGTGCCGCCATGTTCTTTTAGCGCTGATGAGTATGGGTAGCCATCGTGGCCTGCAACTGGATGAGCGAATGTGCCTGCAAGGTTAGGGCCTGTTTTATGTGCTCCACCTGCGTCAAATGTGTGGCAAGCTGCGCATTTGCGGCTGGCTAGAACTGCGCCATTGGCTGCGTCTGCATTGGCCATCAGCTCTTCAATATTCACTTCTTCAACTATAACCACTTCGCCCGCTGCGCCTTCTTCAGGAACGTCAATTGCGAATGCTGTTTTTTCTGGTGTTTCTGGAGTGTAGAGGCCATCAGCGATAAAGCCTGCGACCATTGCCAAGATACCTGCAAAAAGAACGCCTTTTGCAACTTTATTGAAATCTGATTCTACAGCACTCATAATTTTCTCTCTATTTATATATTACTTATCAACGGCCATGTTACGTGTGCCGCTTGGTAATGCAACTGTGATTCCCTCAATCTCGTCAGAAACCATAATTTGGCAACCAAGGCGTGATGTGTGAGTCAGTGCAAATGCAAGGTCTAGCATGTCTTCTTCATCTTCCGAAGCTTCTGGAAGTTGATCGAAGAATTTTTCTTCAATCACCACATGGCAAGTTGAGCAGGCTAGTGAGCCTTCACATGCGCCTTCGAGGTCGATATCATTTTGGTGAGCAACTTCTAGCAATGAGATTCCGTTTGGCGCGTCAATTGCTTTTGTTGTTCCGTCTTGTAATTTAAAGTTCACAGTTGTCATAGGGGACTTTGTATAATCACTTCATTTATATTTCAAGAAATTTTCATGCATTTCTTGTTTTGTAAGCAAATTTTCCTATCTTATGCCTATGGATAAAAACAAAACATTGGCGCTGAACCTCTCTATGGTTGCGGTTGGAATGCTGTTGCTGGCATATGCCTCGGTGCCGTTATATGACCTTTTTTGTCGTGTGACTGGCTTTGGTGGTACAACGCAAGTTGCCGCTATATTGCCAACTGACATTCGTGAGCGTGAAGTGGAGGTGCAGTTTGATTCTAATATGGATTCAAAACTAGGGTGGTATTTTGAGCCTGACCAGCAGTCGCTAAAAGTGAAAGTAGGTGAGAACGGGCTGGCGAGCTATACGGTGCGCAATGAAAGTGATGTGGATATGAAGGGAGTTGCAACTTTCAACGTTTCTCCGCTGAAAACTGGGAAGTATTTTAATAAGGTATATTGCTTTTGCTTTGACGAGCAGGTGATTAAGGCTGGGCAAGAGGTGCAGTTCCCCGTTTCATTCTTCATAGAGCCGATGTTTGATGATGATGCCTATATGGATGATGTGAGCAATATCACGCTGTCCTATACGTTTTATGAGGTAGAGGAGTAGTTTTTAATTGTTTCCCCGCTGCGCACCAAGGCGCTTGCAGACTGAAACGCGCTCAGGGCTGTGGTTTTTTAATTGTTTCCCCGCTACTGCCTCGCTTTCGGTGTAAGGCATGGTAAAATGCATCAATATTCCTGAAAAAGGCACAAGCTGCTTGCATTAATCTTGATATTTTCGTAAATAGAAGAAAAATTAATACGGAATATTACTATGTCAGAACAAGTATCTTACGCATATAACAGTGCTGAAAAGGCAAAAAAGCATGAGGATCATGAGTATCATTTGGTTGATCCTAGTCCTTGGCCGATGCTGATTTCATTTGCGCTGCTGTTTTTTACGGGTGGTATGGCGTTCTTTTTCCATGACAAGCCGCACGCGGAATATGCGATGTTTGGTGGGTTGCTGGCTGTGTTCTATATCTCATATCGCTGGTGGAGAGATTGCATTGCGGAGGGGCAGAAGCGCCCTAGTTCAGATCATTCAGGCGTTGTGCAGCAAGGTTTGCGCCTTGGGATGTTGCTATTTATTCTATCGGAAGTGATGTTCTTTTTTGCATTTTTCTGGTCATATTTCACAACTGCGTTTTATCCTATGGAGCTGCTCGGAGACGGTAGCTGGCCTATAGGCGAGGGTTCTTTTCCTCCAGAAGGCTTGAAGACTATCAACCCGTGGACATTGCCATTGTTCAACACTTTGTTGCTGCTTATGTCTGGCACAACTGTGACATGGGCGCATGCGGCGTTGTTGCAAGGAAATCAACGCGATGTGGTGCGTGGTTTGTTGGCAACAGTGGTTCTTGGTGTGGTCTTCACTGGCGTTCAGGCGCTGGAATATGTGCATATTTTGCATGACTATTTCAAGCTTGATGACAATAACTACTCTTCAAACTTCTTCCTAGCTACAGGCTTTCATGGCTTGCATGTGCTTATCGGAACTTTGTTTTTGATGGTGTGCTTGGTGCGCGGATTCCGTGGGACAATGAGTGAGAAGCATCATTTGAGCTTCGAATTTGCGGCATGGTATTGGCATTTTGTTGATGTTGTATGGTTGTTCCTGTTTGTGTCGATCTATATTATGGGTAGATAGGGCTTAAAAACCTCCTTGCATCAGCTCCTCACGTGTACTACAAAGGGCTTATGACAATTACAGTATATAAAAATGATATCCCAGCCGATTTGGACTTGGGAAAAGTAGTGGCGATTGATACCGAAACTATGGGCTTGCAAACCATCCGTGACCGCCTTTGCGTGGTGCAGCTTTCGAGCGGTGATGGCAATGCGCATTTGGTGCAGTTTGACCGCGATGAGTATGACGCACCGAATTTGTGCAAGCTGATGGAAGACGACAATGTGGAAAAACTGTTCCATTTCGCGCGCTTCGACATTGCAGCCATTGCGGAATATTTGGGTGTGCTGATTGATAATATATATTGCACAAAAATTGCGAGCTATTTCGCGCGCACATACACAGACCGCCACGGTTTGAAGAACATTTGTGACGAGCTTTTGGGCGTAGAAATTTCCAAAAAGCAGCAAAGCTCATATTGGGGTGTTGAGGAATTGACGAAGGCGCAGCAGGAATATGCGGCGAGTGATGTTCTGCATTTGCACAAGCTTAAGGAAGTTCTGGATGTGCGTTTGAAACGCGAAGGTCGTTTTGAGCTAGCTAGGGCTGGCATGGACTTCTTGCCGACGCGTGCGCTGATGGATATTGAAGGTTTCACTACCGACATATTCTCGCATAATAATGCTTAATAGAGACTGATATGAAAAATCTAGAAATTGCAAAGCGTGTTTTGGCGCAGGAAGCTGAGGGCTTGAATGCGCTTGAGGCCGCGCTGGATGAGAAGTTTTTGGCTGTGGTTGAGCGCATTGAAGAGATGGTGCGTGCTGGCAAGGGACGCGTGGTGCTTTCTGGTATGGGTAAATCTGGGCATGTGGCGAATAAAATTGCGGCGACGATGGCGTCGACAGGAACTCCAGCATTTTCGGTGCATCCAGGTGAGGCGAGCCATGGTGATTTGGGGATGATTAGCCGCGATGATGTGGTGATTCTGCTTTCAAATTCAGGTGAAAC
>JALZVI010000297.1 GCA_023301015.1 Rickettsiales bacterium
ATTATCACTACTACAACTACTTAATACTACTAAACTTAATACTAATACACTTAAATACTTTAATTTTTTCATCCTTTGGTTTGTTTCTTTAATTATTAATTTAATTTTTACATCTCTGTAAAAGCTTTCTATATTTTTATTGTTATACTTACTCAATTCGTCACTCGTCTCAGACGAGCGCTAACAGGTGACATTTAATTTTTTCCATGACCTAATTTACTACATAACGATTTAAAGAACTCTTATTTTAAGACTTCTAAGAGATTTTGTTTTCTATTAAGATATCAATGAACGTTAAAAACCAATAATTAAATTTTAGCTTAATTATTGATTTTCAGTTCTTTAAAAATACGTTTTAGTCTATAACCTATTTTACTACATTACCCAAAAATAACGTTGTTTGCCATTTCGCTTTCCTTTTTTTATACAATTAGATTGATTACAGTTTTTACAATTCATAACTGTAAATATAACCAAGCACCAATTTACTACACGTAGGAATATAAAACCCTTATTTAATAGGTTCTAATCAACTTTCTTTATTTAAAAGAACTAGAATGAGCCTCGATTAAGAGATTCATTATTTGTTTAAGATTCTGATAATCAGTATTTAAATTTTACAATTTTTCAAAAGCACCAGTTTACTACATTACCGGACGAGTGCTAGCAGGAGATATCTGTTTTTTTATCATACCAAGTATGACCACATTTAGCACTTTTCGCTATTGGAGTTCTTGCTAATTCACCACAAATTGGACAATAATTTATTAAAATAAGTTGTTTATAATCAGACAAAAGTTGTTTAACCACTTTATCTTGAAATTTTTCATCTAAGTCTGTTAGTTTAATATCATTAACCTTTTTTTGATTTTTAATTTGATTATAAATATGTATTTGGTCTTTCTTTCTAAGTAAAGACCAATAATTTCTTATCAAATAATTAAATATTCTATTATTCATTTGTATTAAACTCTAATTTAACTTCCTTTCCTTTATTAGCTGAACTACTCCAAGGAGCTCTGCCGCCTTCAAATATCACTTTGTCATACCCACTCTTCTTGAACTCTTTACTTATTTCTTTAAATGTTTTAAGCATTGTTGAAGCTCCAAATTCATTAACTGGATAATTACCTCCTTTCGGAGTGCTTCCTACTACTGATAAGTTCTTTATAATAACTGTTTTGCCATCTGGGACTATTTTACCCTCTATCCTAATATCACCTTTCCCTTCGATTTTAACCTTTGCTATTAAATTACCTGAAGTTGTTGTTACATCTTTACTTACAATTGTTTTTGCAGAACTATTAACAGGAGTTTTAATCTCTTTCGATATGGTTTTTTGTTGCGCTTTAACTTTAGTTGTTGGTGAATTATTTTTTGTATAATGTCCTTTATCCGAAAGAGCTTTCCCTCTCCCAAAAGTTACTGCGTCTTTAAATAGTTTATCAAAGAATTCAGCATTTTCTTGATGAATCTTTGCTCTACTTTCTTGCATTGTTAGCATATCCTTAAAGTACATTTGCAATTCATCCCTTGTTTTTCCAGTAACATTTGCAAGTGCTTCTTCAAAAGTTGGAACTTCCATCCAATCATAAAGTATTTTTTTTCCTAATCCCGAAGTTGAATATGAACTCTTATAATATGCTTTACCTCCAGCTATAAAATATAGATTTTTACCAAAACAATTACACAATACACCATCTTTTTCTTTAACCAAATCAATTTTTGATGAACCTTGTTCATCAAACGTGATTGCATAATAAACATCTTCTAAACCGTCAATATCTATAGATGAAATAGGTTTATTACCAGCAAATTGATATGGTGTGTACCAAGGATAGGAAGCTGTCAATGGATCTTCTGATAAGAATTTACCGATTCTAGGATCATAAATTCTAAAGCCATAATCATATTGAGCTCCTTCACCTTTTACTTCATCATCTTTCTCTTTTCCATTAAACCCATATCTGTAACTATCCGTTGAGCCGTGACGATTAGGTAGAAGCATACCGAAAGGATAGTAATCAAATATTAAGTTTAATCAGTGTTTATAAGAACGTACAACAATTGTAATTTGTTAAAAAACTACCATATTATGCTTTTTTGGATGTTTTTACTTAATATAAATCATCAAAAAAACCTTAGTGTAAATATATTAAATAATTGTGATGCACCTCTAATTTTTGATTTGTATATTTCTAAAAAAATAAACTAACTTTTTGTTGCTAAACCAAAACACATTAAAAGCGTCTTCTCTTGCAAATACTATTTTTGTTTGCTTAATTATTGCTATTTTTTGTAGTTGCTTAGTATTAATTAGTCATTATAATATTTTAATACGTTCTAAGTTAGAATTACAAAATGAGTTAATAGATAGAAATAATTCTGCATTCACTTATTTCTTAAATAACCTAGAGTCAATTTCTGAAAAAAGTGCTATTGATATTTTTGATGACGGAATTACATCTTACGCTAAAGAAAAAGATTGGGGATTCTACAGTGTTTTAACTTGTAAAACTATTTTTAAAAATGACACCATAATAAAATCTGCATTAATTGGTAAAAAGAAAAATTCTAATAACAAATTAGCGCTCTATGCTACAGATTATGATAAGCCTTTAAAGTTGTCTGGTAATTGTAAATTTTTAGGAGAACTTAAAGTGCCTAATGGAAAAACAGAGCAAGCTTATATAAATAGTAAAAAAGGGAATACTATAATAATTTCAGGAGTTCAATCAGCATCTAAAGATAAGTTACCTAGAATAGAAAAAAACATTAGTGTAGATATATCACGCTATAAAAACCTGTTAATAGAAGGTGATGAAAAACAAATTATAAATAGCTTTGACAAAGAGACCGTTACAATTGATTATAGCACTATTGCTAGTTCGAAAAATATTACTCTTAAAGGTAATATTATTGTTTATTCTAATAGCGCAATTACAATTGATGCTACAAAAGTAATTAACGATGTTTTATTAGTTGCGCCTAGAGTATATATAGAAGATGGATTTAAAGGGAATATTCAAATTATAGCAAAGCAAGAAATTGTTGTCGAGGATAATGTTTCGCTTACTTATCCATCAAGTATTTACATTGAAAACGATGTAGACTCTATTAGTGTTGGTATTGGAGCAAATACAAAAATAGCTGGAGGTATTGTAATTAACGGCAGCACTTATAAAGGTAGTTTAAAAAGAAAGCTTGTTATAGATGAGAAAGCAACTATTATTGGTAATGTATATTGCTTTGGCAAAACACAATTGCAAGGTAAGGTGGTAGGGTCTGTTTATAGTGATCGCTTTTTTTTAAAAACCACAGTATCAAATTACGAAAACGTAATATTAAATGCCAGTATTGAAAAAGATAGCTTACCAAATAAGTTTATTGGATTACCATTATTTAAAGACAATTTAACAAATATAAAATATGATGTTATCAAACTCTTTTAAGAAGCACTACAGTGGTTCTTCAATATTAGAATCTGTAATAGCTA
>JALZVI010000298.1 GCA_023301015.1 Rickettsiales bacterium
CATGGGAAACGCTCACCCAAGCGATGCAATATATCACGAATCACCGCACCACTTGGCGATGTCACGACTCCAATCTTTTGCGAAAACTGCGGAATAGCTTTCTTGCGATCTGGGTTAAACAACCCTCTCTGCGACAGCTCCTTTTTCCGCTTCTCAAGCAGCGCCATCAACGCCCCTTCGCCCGCCACTTCCAACGATTCCAGCACAAGCTGATAATTCGATGAACCTGGATATGTGGTCAGCTTCCCAACCGCAATCACCTCAAGCCCATCTTCTGGCTGAACCTGCAAACGCCCTGCAACGCCCTTCCAGCAAACAGTTCGCAGCGTCGCCTTCTCATCCTTCAACGACATATATATATGCCCCGACTGTGGACGGCTCACGCCAGAAATTTCACCACGCACCCGCACATAAGAAAATTTGCCCTCAATCGTGCGCTTAACTTCGCCCGAAATTTCAGATACTGTATATTCAGCTTGATTATGATGCGCTTCATGTTGCATATTGCTAATATGTCCGAAATTGAATCATTAATCCAGCTAATTTCCAAACTTCCAGGCCTCGGCCCGCGCTCTGCGAGAAGGGCGGCGCTGCATTTGATTAAGAACAAAGATAAGCTGATGTACCCTCTCTCCGCCGCGCTCACCAATACCGCCGATTTGATGGTAACATGCAAAACCTGCGGCAATGTTGACACAAAAGACCCGTGCGGAATTTGCATTGACGAGGCGCGCGATCAAACAACATTATGCATTGTCGAAGAAGTCGCCGATTTATGGGCGCTAGAACGCAGCGGAATGTTCAAAGGCCGCTACCATGTTTTGGGCGGCGTGCTTTCCGCCATTGATGGAGTGCGAGCCAGTGATTTGAATTTGGAAAATCTGGCCGCGCGCTGTGAGGAGCTGAAAGGCGAGCAGCCAGAAATTATCATCGCCACCAACGCAACCGCATTGGGTCAAACCACCGCGCATTATATTACTGATCTGCTAGAAGGCATGGGTCTAAAAATCACCCGCCTTGCCCAAGGAATTCCTCTGGGTGGAGAGCTGGATTATTTGGACGAAGGGACGCTAGTGACGGCGCTAAATTCGCGCTCAGATTTTTGAGTTTTTAATTGTTTCCCCGCTGCGCCCTTTGGGCTTGCAGACTGAAACGCGCTCAAGGCTGTGGTTTTTGATTGTCTCCCCGCTGCGGATTCGCCTTGCAGACTGAGAATGCTCAGGGCTGCTTTCAGAGTTTCGTCATGCCTACTTACAAAGAGCGACCATGCGCTTATATGCGGCAGTTGAGCCTTTCAAAGAATATGTGTCTTTAGAGTATGTACCTTTTTTCGAAACACCTTTCACCACAACGCTTGAGCCAGATTTGAATCCATCTACAAGGCGCTTATCTGTTGCCGAGTCTTTTGCCCATGCGTGCTCTCCGTCAACGAAAAGGTTGAATTTGCGACCATCAACACGAACGTCCAAATCCATGTTAGGTTTGTATGGATAGCCCGAAGTTACATTCACCTCATCTGGCTTGCCTTTTTTGAAGTTCACCAAAACATAAGGCTGTCCGCGGCGTGACCAGTTTCCGTCTTCTTTAATTGGTGTTGAAGCGATATAGCAAACACTTCCAGAAGCTGTATAAACTTCCCAATCTCCATGCTTAGAATCAAAATTCTGCGCCGATGCGGCAGTTGTGATGAATAGTGAAACTAGGGCGATATATACTGACTTCATGTGATAACCTTTAAATTGAATTTGATAAAAATCAGACTAGCAAGATTTTTGCCAACTGCAAGTGGAAATTAAAAAACTACAGCCCTGAGCGCGTTTCAGTCTGCCAGCGCGAAGCGCGCCAGCGGGGAAACAATTTAAAGCTCCTGAGCATGTTTCAGTCTGCCAGCGCGAAGCGCGCCAGCGGGGAAGCAATTTAAAGACTCTTATCAAGCAATGCGTTAACAAATTTCGGCTCGTCGCCTTCATAAAACCCGTCTGCGATATTCACATATTCAGACAGTGCCAAATTTTTCTCTGTGCCAACAAATTTAATCTCAGCAATTGCCGCACGCAAAATGGCCTTCAGTGTTTTCTCCACACGCTCCATTTTCCACTCATCCGACAAATTCGCCACAATCAGCGCATCAATTTCCGCCGCATTTTCTTTCGCCGCTGCCAAAATGGCTTCAAAATTCTTGCGGTTCATCCGCTTCTGCTTATTCGCATCGAGCAGGTGTTTTGCATCAGCCTCTGTTCCGTCATTCAAGTCTGCGGCATAAAGTGCCTGAACCGCTGCTAAGCGTGCCATTGTGCGTTGGTCTATCATATTGATTCCTTAATCTTGAGCAGTTCAATCGCAGCACGTGCCGCAAATCCACCCTTATCCATTTTTCCAGCACGCGCCAACGCCTGCTTTGTATTTTCTGTTGTGATGATGCCGTTGCCAATCACAATTCCTTCCAACGTCAAATCCATAATCGCCCGCGCCGATTCATTCGCAACAATATCAAAGTGGTATGTTTCACCCCGAATCACGCAGCCAAGCGCCACAAACCCGTCATACTTATCCTCATTCAACGCAATCACCGCCGGAATTTCCAACGCGCCAGAAATACTGATAACGTCATGCTCATAGCCCGCAGCTTCCAGCGCTGCTTTCGCACCGTTCAAAAGACCATCTGCGATTTCTGGGTAGAATCTTGCTTCTATGATTAGGAATTTCATGCGTGAGTAATATACCAAGTTTGAGCAAGGATCAACAGGTCATCTTCGTCCTCTCCGCTCCTGATGTTCTTCATGCTCTTCCAGTCGTGCTCTTTGAGAGCTAGCTGGCTTGTTGAATTTCCTAGAAAAGCTTCTTGCTTCCATTCCCGCCTGCAGGGCTTCCAAATCTCCCTCAATCGCAATTCCGAGAAAGATTTCATTGACGATAGTATCCCTGTCGTAGTCGTGAGTTTGCTTAGTGCGCTCTAAGAAATGTGGATAATTATTGATGCCGAATGTTCTGGCCATGCCCATGCTTCCCAGAACCTCACCAGCATAATCGTCAATAAATTTAATATGCTCTGGCGAAGCTGCGTTTGTCATCAGCTCCCACAGGAAGCCGTGATCGAAACCGTCGCCCTTCATTCTTCTTAAAAAACCATCGGCTTTGCATACAGCTTCAAGCAGTTCTGGTTTAGCACCATCTTCTGCAATGGCATCTATGTCCTCATTGTTAAACCCAGCCCATTTCAGCTTTTCTCGGTTCGAAGGTTCTGCAAGAATTGCTTCTACTTTTGCTATTCGTTCTGCGTCATTCATGTGATGTAAGCCAATCTGTGTTATATGCGTGTCAAGCTAACGTGCGTTTTGTCTGGCTTCTATTCCCAAAACTTCCTCTCTAAATTTAGCAATAGGGTCTTTTGATTTTGAAGATATTTGCCAGCTCTTATCTTCTTTTGAAGCAGAAGCAATGAATTGGTCCAAAACATCGCCAAAGCTTTTGCCTTCAACTTCATGAATTTTTTCTGACCCAATGATTTGCACAAAAAATTTGCCAAGCTTAGGTGAATTAACGACATCGCGTATATCATCCATTTTCTCAGCTAATATACTAACTTCACCAAAATCCAAATTTCTGGCAATTGCTGCAAAAGATGCGCCGTAGACGGTTTTTTCAGATTCAGTAAAATGATCAGCTATGCCAGCGACATGTTTTGTGAATTCTCTTACGAACCTTATGCTAACTTCCCGATCTTCAATCTCATTAATGGCAGACTGCACAGCTGGAACTGATAGATAATTTGATAATTTATGCGCAAGTGCAGCTAGCTCTTCTGCCATAAGATTTGTACTAGTTGGCGCTTCCACCGCTTTTAATCCTCTGTGTACCATTCCGATAATATAGCATCTATTATGTGTATAGTCAACAAACCTTAACTAAACCGTGAAGCTCTCGCCACAGCCACATCTGCCTTTCTCGTTCGGATTCACAAATTCGAAGCCAGATTTGAACTTGTCTTCCATATAAACCATCTCAGTCCCAAGCAAAAACATAATGGCTTTTGGGTCGATCACAATTTTGAACTTTTCGCCTGCGCCAGATTCAACATCCACCACTTCGTCATAGCTCTCAATTTCATCCGCAAATTCTAGTGTATAAGACATGCCAGAGCAGCCGCGCGTTTTTGTGCCCACGCGAATTCCTGCTGATGGCTTCCCGCGAGATGCCAATAGCTCCACAGCCTTTTCAGCTGCTAGCGGATCTACGGTAATAGCTTGAGTCATGGCTTATGCCGCGTCTTGCTTTTGCTTT
>JALZVI010000299.1 GCA_023301015.1 Rickettsiales bacterium
GGCACAACCATCACCTCCGTGTTTGAGCAGCTCTATGAGTTCCGCAAAACCAACACAAAAACTCCTGTGATTTTGATGGGGTATTTCAACCCAATTTTGCATTACGGCTTGGAAGAATTTTGCCACGATGCGGAGCTTGCAGGCGCTGATGGGATGATTATAGTCGATCTTCCGCCAGAAGAAAGTGCAGAGATCGAACCATTTGCAGAAGCTAAAAACCTGCATTTAATACGCCTAATAACCCCAGCCACTAATGACGAGCGCTTGGACTATGTTCTGGAGAAAGCATCTGGCTTTGTTTACTTCGTCTCCATGACAGGCACAACCGGCACAAAATCGGTGAACCCAAGCACAGTGGTTCCTCACATCACAAAATTGCGCAAATATACAGACCTGCCAATTGCAGTTGGCTTTGGCATCAAAACTCCTGCGCATGCAGAAGAAATTGGCAAGTTTGCAGACGCGGTGATTGTTGGATCGGCCATTGTAGAGTTGGTAGAAAAAAGCACAGATGGATTCAACACAATGGATCGCAATAGCATGAAGCATAAAATTTCGGCAGATATGTTTGAATTTGTTGCTTCAATCTCAAAAAAACTTAAAGTCGTGAATAAGCTAATATAGGACAGGAAAATGGCGAAGAAAGACGAAAAACCACAAGAGCAAGATGATTCAGTTTTGCTGGAAGTGCGCGAGCAAATGGCAGAAGAACGCACCCAACGTTTGCTGAAGAAATACGGCCCTTTCTTGGGCTATTGCGCAATCGGAATCGTGCTCCTTTTTGGCGGCTACGAAGCTTGGAAAAACTACGACACAGATAAGCGCCAAGTAATGGGCGACAAATTCTTGGAAGCGTCAGAAAACCCAGAAGGAGTTGAATTAAGCAACTTTGAAGGCCAGCACGGATTCACACAGTTAGCAAAGATGGCGCGCGCAAACAAGATGGCAGAAAATGATGACAAAGCTGGAGCAATTGCTGAGTATGAAAGCGTTTGGAAAAACACAAAGAACGACGCAGCAATTCGCAAAACTGCAAAAATTAGAGCAGCAATTTTGATGATTAATGCTGACAATGCAGAGACGCCAAAGTGGCTGAACAGCGATGACGACATAATTTTTAACTCACAATTTAACGAGCTTGCGGCGATTCATTCTTTGCAAACTGGGAATTTGGAAAAAGCCGAAAAAGCTTTGAATAAGCTGAATGAAAGCGAGCAGATAACAGCTAATGTAAAAAATAGGGTTGATGTATATTTATCAGAAATCGAAGCTAATTAGCGCGCTTGGCTTAAGCCTTGTTTTGAGCGCATGCGCAGTGCCAGACTGGCTTGGCGCAGGAGAATCTGAACCTCGCCTACCAGGTGAGCGCTATGAAGTGATGTCAATTTCTTCCGACCTGAGAATTGACGAGTCGATGCAGTCTGACAATATCGTTATACCTCCTGCCGTTGCCTTGCATGAGAATAATCAGGGAAATACTGCGCTAGCAGGACAGCTGCAGAAGCAAAAAACCATTGATATCGGAGAGTCTGCAGACGATTTCTTCAGAATTACCGCCACACCGATTTTCGCTGAGGATATGATTTTTGTTGCCGACGGAAAGAACAAAGTTTCTGCCTTCAACACCAATTTACAGAAAATATGGGACAGAAAGGTTACTGGCCAGAATGGCGTTGAAGATAATATACCAGCTGGAATAGTATATAAAAAAGGCAAAATTTTTATTAGCACAGGCTCAGGAACTATCGCAGCGCTCGACGCCAAGAACGGCGGAATTATTTGGGAAAAACACCTGGAATCTGCAGTGCGCAACGCCCCTTCCGTAGATTCACTGGAGAGCTCAGATAAGATTTTTGTGGCAACTGCTGAGAATAAAACCTTTGCTCTTTCTGCGAGCACTGGAAAAATTATTTGGCGCCACAGCGGGATAGAAGAGCGCACAAGGAAATTTGCATCCGTATCACCAGTAGCGAAAAACAACGTTGTTGCCAGTGCCTATGCATCGGGCGAGATTTTTGGCATTAGCGCAATTCAGGGCCGCGAAATCTGGAGCGAACTAGTATCAATTGGACAATCGCAAACAAAAGCAGCATCTGGCCTGAACGACATTTCAACCAAGCCGCTGGTTGTTGATGGAATAATTTATGCCACAAGCGCAGGTGGGAAATTGGTGGCCCTCAATTTCAATAACGG
The DNA here is from genome assembly GCA_023301015.1 of Rickettsiales bacterium. Next base: position 2,194 of record JALZVI010000299.1, read on the forward strand.
CTCAAGAATTTGGGAGCGCTCAGTATCAGGAGTTGCGACGCCTTGGGTTGCAGATCGCTATTTATTCATCATCAACGAAGATGAAGAGATGATTGCTCTAAACCGCTTTGATGGCAGAGTAAAATGGGTTAAGCTACTGCGCAACGACGAACAGAAAGAAGACAGAAAACGTGTAAAATGGCAGGGCCCAATTTTGGCTGGCGGAAACTTGATCGCGCATAATAATGATGGGCAAATGGTTATTATTGAACCTAATGAGGGCAACACTGTTCTCCGTAAAGAAATCCCGGATGATGTGTACACACCTGCGAAGGTGATTGCTGGCAAGATATATATGCTAAGCAATGACGCACAGCTGATTGAGCTTCACTAATATATATAGCGGGCAAAAAAAATGCACCCCGACCTGAATCGGGATGCATAATAATTAGTCGATTTTAAAACTAGCTAGCTTCTTTAACCAGCTTGCCTTTTGCGATCCATGGCATCATGTCGCGAAGTTTTTCACCTGTTTCTTCGATTCCATGAGCAGCACCTTCAGCGCGCCATTTTTCCAAATTCTTCGAACCACCTGGAGCACGGTCTTCAATGAAGTCGCGTGCAAATGTACCGTTTTGGATGTTCACCAAGCACTCTTTCATGCGCTCTTTAACACCAGCGTCAATCACTTTCGGTCCTGTGTAATAGTCACCAAACTCAGCTGTGTTTGAGATTGAATAACGCATGTTCGCCATCCCGCCCTCATAGATTAGATCAATAATCAGCTTCATCTCATGCACACACTCAAAATATGCCATTTCTGGTGGATACCCAGCTTCTGTCAAAGTTTCAAAACCCGCTTGCATTAGCGCTGTTAGACCACCGCAAAGAACTGCTTGCTCACCGAACAAATCAGTTTCGCACTCGTCTTTAAATGTCGTTTCAATAATTCCTGAACGTCCGCCACCAACTGCTGATGCATATGAAAGCGCAGTTTTTAGCGCGTCACCTGAAGCATCTTGAGAGATTGCAACCAAGCAAGGAACGCCACCGCCCTTCACATATTCACCACGAACCGTATGGCCCGGGCCTTTTGGTGCGCACATGAATACGTCATTATCAGAATTTGGCTTGATGAAATCGAAGTGAACATTGAAGCCATGAGCAAATGCTAGTGAAGCACCAGGCTTCAAGTTTGGCTTGATTTCATTGTTATAGATTTCGCCTTGAAATTCATCAGGTGCCAAGATCATTACAACGTCAGCATCTTTTGTTGCTTCAGCAACTGTCTTTACTACAAAGCCATCATTTTGTGCGCGGGCTGTTGTGCTTGAGCCTTCACGCAAACCAATAACCACATTTTCCACACCAGAATCTTTCATGTTTTGAGCATGAGCATGACCTTGCGAGCCATAACCAATGATTGCAACTTTCTTTGATTTGATGATGTTCAAATCTGCGTCTTTGTCATAATAAACTTTCATTTCTTGCTTTCCTATTAGTTAGTGTATGAATTTCTAAGCCGCCTTTTTAGCGGGTTTGCTCATATAAATCAAGGATCATTTGCAATTAAAAACTGCTTGACAGATTCCGACATTGCAGCGATATTAACAATGAGAACTATTCTCATTTGCACATAACTTGCATATACACAGGAAGAAATTGACATGCTAGAAACATTTATCATCACATTGCGCGAAGGCGTTGAAGCCTTTTTAATCGTTGCAGTTGTTATGGCCTATCTGGCTAAAACAGGTCGTCGCGAGCTGTTCGCTCCTGTATATTGGGCAATTGGCGCATCAATCTTCGCTAGCTTGGGCGTGGCATATGCAGTGAAGAACCTTATAAATTCAGAACTAGCCGAGGGCTTGATGGCTCTAGTGGCTGGAGTGTTGGTATTCACCATGGCTATCCACATGATTAAGGCTGGCAAGAAAATGAAAAAGATGATTGCTGACAAATTGGAATTCAACGCACAAAAAGCTGGCAAAGCCGCTGCGCTCGGGATTTTTGCGTTCGTAACATTGATGATAACCCGCGAAGGCATGGAAATTGCGATCCTCTTGCAGGCATTGTCATTGCAAACAGGCGCAGAAGAAATGATAATTGGAGCTATAGCAGGAGTTGTTGGTTCAATCATAGTTTCAATCGCATGGATGAAATATAGCCACCTAATCAACCTAGGGCGCTTCTTGCAAGTAACCGCAATTTTCCTAGCCCTATTCGCAGTTCACCTATTCCTATACGGAATTCACGAGCTAACAGAATCATTCGCACTGCCATTTAGCTATGAGACAAATCACTATCTACATGAAGCGACTGAAATTTTGGATCACGACCAACCACTCGGAATGGCAATTGGGTATTCTGTGATTGTGCTGCCGCTAGTTTGGCTGGCCTACACAATTTTCAACGACAAGATCAACAAGCTGCCAAAAAGTAGTATTTGATTGTTTTCCCGCTGGCGCGCTGCGCGCTTGCAGACTGAAACGCGCTCAGGGCTGCTGGTTCGGAACTAATATGCAAACGATCACGAGGCATCGCCGAAGGGCAAGGCCATTGAGGCCGGTCGGCCTCAGCGGCCGAAGAGAGTCATTAAAAAACTACAGCCATGAGCGCACGAAGTGCTTCCTCAGTCTGCAAGCCCATAGGGCGCCAGCGGGGAGGAAATTAAAAATTACTATGGTTCGCATGGCAGATCGCAATCGCCAACGCGTCTGCTGCATCTTCTGAATTCACTACCGACGCTGGCAACAACATCTTCACCATCGCACCCATCTGCGCCTTGTCCGCAGCACCATGACCAGTTACAGTTTTTTTCACCAGCCGCGCAGCATATTCACTCAAACCAAGCCCCTCGCCTGCAACACCGGCAATTAGCGCACCACGAGCCTGCCCAAGCTTGAGGGTTGATTGCCCATTATTATTGACGAAGCTCTCCTCAATCGCCACCTCGTCGGGGTCATATTCACGGATAATATCTTTGATGGAAGCCGCAAGCAGCCCCAGACGCTCACAGATCGGCGCTTTGGCCTTAGTCTTAATCTCTCCACAGGCGATGAATTTATATGAGCTACCACTAACCTCAATCACTCCCCAACCGGCCTGAACCAGTGCGGGATCTATGCCCAGTATACGTTTCACTTACCCAACTCCCTATCTTTTATAGTTTAATTTAACATATAAGCCTTGAAATAGTAGTCTAAATACACTATCTGAGTGGATACAAATTATTTGTAAATTTTCTAACTTAACTAATAGAGGAAAAAGATGGCTGGATTAACACCATTATACGATCGCGTGGTTATTGAACGTGTTGAAGAAACAAAAACTGCTGGCGGAATTATTATTCCTGACTCAGCGAAAGAAAAGCCTGTGCAAGGAAAAGTGATTGCAGTTGGCGAGGGAAACTGGAACGAAGACGGCGACGCTCGCCTTGAGCTAACTGTAAAAGTTGGCGACACAGTTTTGTTCACAAAATATGGCGGCGACGAGTTCAAAGATGGCGACAGGGAATTGGTGATTTTGAAAGAAGCACAAATCCTAGGAATCCTAGACAAAAAAGCTGCGAAGAAAAAAGCAGCATAACTTAAAAATTAACGGAGAATAAAATGACAGGAAAACAAATTGCGCATGGTGCATCAGCACGCGACGAAGTTTTGACAGGTGTGAACAAGCTTGCAAACGCTGTGAAAGTAACATTGGGGCCAAAGGGTCGTAACGTGATGATCGACAAATCATTCGGCGCACCAAAAATCACTAAAGATGGTGTGACCGTGGCTAAAGAAATTACGCTTTCAAACAAGTTCCAAAACATGGGCGCTCAGCTTGTGAAAGAAGTTGCCAACAAAGCTGGCGACAATGCTGGCGACGGCACAACAACTGCAACAGTTTTGGCGCAAAGCATTGTTCAAGAAGGCGTGAAAGCAGTTGCTGCCGGAATGAACCCAATGGATTTGA
>JALZVI010000300.1 GCA_023301015.1 Rickettsiales bacterium
CAGGATCGAGGGAGGTGATTAGCACATAATGCTGCTTTTCTTTTGCGGTGTTAAGCAGGTGCAAAAGCTCAACGTCATCCATTTTCTCTGGCTCGTCAATAATGGTTAGCGGCTTGTCGGACATGGACTTGGCGATTTGCGCAACATGCGTTTTGCCGCACCCTGCCTGGCCATATATATTCAGCGCATAGTCATTCCATGGGAAGTTCACCGCCATCTCGAATGCTTCCTTGTTAGACGAAGCCACAAGGAAGTCTTCGCAAGCATAGCTATGCTTGGCATCAAAAAGGAAGACTTCTTGCTTTGAGGTGTTGGCTGAATTCTTTTGGGTCATTTTTTCGCTGACTTCCTTTTCTTCCGGCTCTTCTTACCTTCATAATACTCGCTCTCTTCATATTGCCCAATCGCGAATTGAATGAGAACGTTGATTATTGCAGTTAGCGGGACGGAGAGGATTACACCTGTTAAGCCCAGCAACGAGCCGCCTGCTAGCATCCCGAAAATGAGCCACGCAGGGTGAACTCCAATTTTGTCGCCCACAATTTTCGGGGTGAGTATATTGCCTTCTACAACTTGCCCGATTATAAATATTGCCGCAATAATAGCGATCCGCGTGGTGTCGTCATCAAATTGGAAATAGGCTACGGAAAGTCCAATTACGGCGCCGACAATCACGCCGACAAATGGAATGAAGCAGAGCAGACCCATTGCGAAGCCAATAAGCAGCCCGAAATTTAGGCCAGCGATTGAGAGGGCAATTGCATAATATGTCCCCAAAATTAAGCAGACATTGAGCTGGCCACGCAAAAATGCGGAAACCGTTTGGTCAATTTTCAAGATTTGCTCCTGAATAGTGTCTTTATATTGCCGTGGCAGCAGATCGTCGACCTCTTCCTTGAAATTAGCCCAATCGCGGAGGATATAGAACGACACGATCGGCGTGATGAATATTAGTGAAAGCAAGTTGAACAGCCAGCTGCCCGAGCTTAGGATTTTGCCTACATATTTTGCGACTGTGTCTTTGATCTTGTTGAAATCAGACTGCTTCTCCGCCTCAATCTTTGCTTGCTCGGCAATCTCTGGTGATATGTCATAAATTCGGCGCTCAATCTCTGGGATGATATCATCCTCAATTTTTTCATAATATTCTGGCAATGCCTCGGCCAGCTGCTGCGCCTGATTGGACAAAATTGGAACAGTGAGCGCAACTAGAGAAATTAGAGAGGCGGTGAACAGTAGGATAATCCCACCAGATGCTAATGCGCGGTTAACTCCCTTGCGCTCTAGCTTACGCACAATAGGGTCGAAGAAATACGCCACTAGCATACCGAAAATGAACGGGAACAATATTTCACTTATCGAATAGAGGAATGCGAAAATTATGAATAATATCACCGCCCAAAAAACAAATTTCTTACTCATCATCAATTCCTTAATTTACCGTATCCGTGTCCAGCATTCTTTCGATGACGAACTTGCCTTCATTCTCTAGCAGACTAAGCCCGTTTGTTGCAAGCGAACGTCGCAGCTCGTCAGTTTCTCCGATATGAAAAATCCGCACTTCTGTATTTTCCGCGCTAAAGTTCTTAACAGAAAGATCATTTATAAGCTTGGTATTAATCAACTTCCTACGCACCGCGCTCCAGTCTGACAAACTGCGTGTGAGGACAGTGGCGAATATAGTTTTCTGGTCTTTGCTTTTTTCACTCTGATAGTCCCTGAAATATTCAATATCAATTTCCTGCTCCGCAAGCGGGTTCTTAAGCTTTGATCCTTCGCGTGGAATGCCGTTTTTCTTAATGTCCGCAATCACATCATCCGCAGCGGTGAAATATAGCTCCTTTGAACCGATGCCAAACGTCCCAGGATACTCATATTCCTTCACCAGCTTTGGCGCTGCCTCAAATCTCTTCAAACGCACATAGAGAATATTCTTAGGGATGTCATATTCTGCCTCAGCGAGGATGATGACAGGCATTTTATAGCGCCGCGCAATCTTATCTAGGCCGTTATAATTAAGGATAGAAAGGTCTTCTTCCCTAACAGCCTTGAGGTCTTTTAAATCACCAAGAGGGATATTGATTGACTCGGCAGTCTCTTTCTTCCACGCATCCATCCAAATTTTAAACCAAGGCTTTGTTTTCCCCTTCTCAACAATCACAGGTATTAGCAAATAATCTTCTTTCTTGGGAAGCACGCCAATATGCTTCACTCCTAGCAGGCTCAAGATTTTTCTGGGAGTGAAGTAATAATTCACTCGAGCTTCGTATTCTTCTTCGGTCAACAGCTCTTCAATGATATTTACGGAGTCTATAGAATCTTCAATTTCACCAAAGCTAAATTTCGGCGCTCTTTCTATATAGCCATAATTGACGAAGCGTTTGAGCATCTCATTAAAGGCAACTTCCTTGCCCTCATTGATCGCAGTCTCTCTGCCCAATACCAAATCCTCAGATTTGTTTTCAATCTTAATATTGCGCACCTTGTAAATCTCGTCCTCAGCTCCCGATTGCGCCCTAGCAGAACTGGTGCGAGGCATGGCAGTTGCGAGCATAAAAGTGACGACGAAGATGGCAAAGGCGAGGCTTCTCATACATTTACGAATAGATGTTTTTACACTGATAATCAAACATATATATAAAATATAATGCATTACACTCAAAATATTAAGATTTGACCTGTATGCTAAGCCTATGGAAGTGGGGATTGACCAAGATATGATTATTGTGATTGTGGTTGCGATTATAGCAATTGCGACAATATCATACTTCGCGTTACAGCATAATAATACGCGTAACATTATCCATAAGCGCGCATTGAAAATACTGGCTTCGCATTCAACAGCTGGGGGCATGGAAGACAAGGTATCCTCCTTGCGCAAAAAAGGTGAAGATCCGCTAGTTACAAAAATTTTCCAAGGCCTGCCTTCGATGAAAAACATCCGCAGCAAGGTTGAACGCTTGGGTGGTACAT
>JALZVI010000301.1 GCA_023301015.1 Rickettsiales bacterium
GTTTTATTGATGTATTTGGTATCAATTTATGAGCAACTAGTTTCTATCTATAAAGCGAAAGTTGTTTTGCCATCTTATTATTCAGAAATTACAATTTTCTGGGTGATGTTATGATTATTATCATCCGAAACATTTATAAAATAAATTCCTGCTTTAAAAGCTGACAAGTCTAACTGAGTCGTTAACGAACCATTGTCCCATGTCTTTTCTATTATCCTTTTCCCTACGACAGATACAAGCTGTATGTGAATTATGTCAGAAGATGATCTTGTAATTATTAATTGATTAGTTACAGGATTAGGATAAAATGTAACATCTGTATTGTTGACAGAACTAACGGATGAAGGTCCTTCTCCTACTAAATAAGCCCCTTCTGGTCTTACGTAAGGTTCGTTATCTGGTTTTGGTGATTGAGACATTCTATCATTGATTTCTATCATTATTTCCATTTCATCATCAGTAATAAAACCTTTCGTAATTGTAGTACTCCATGTGATACTTGCCCCTGGATCTGTAAAAGTTCTTACAAAGCGATACGCTTGCTCAACTTCAAAGACTAAATTAGCACTGGCCACACTCCATCGATCTCTAATGGGTACAAAATAATGTTTTAATGTTAGCTTACTTCCATCATAAGAATCCCAAGGATTTTCGACAATTAAAGGAAATAGAAATTCTTCATATGCCCAGGAATTTGGAGGCGCTCCTTGACCTAGTGGTGTAGGGTGACCTGGCGTATAATCCATATAAGGATCCGTAGCTTCAAAATTTCTGACTCTATAATCAATTGGATCCTCATCATCAATCCCATCTGAATCTACAAATATATCATTACCATTCTCATCTTCTACGAACGTTTTTAGGTTATTAGTAGCTATAGCTACATCAGGATCAGTCACTCTAATCATAGCAACAAAATCACTTAATTCACCTGGCAAATTACTTATATTATCTAACCAATAGCCATCAGCTAAACCCCTAAACCTTTCAATATATCCTTTTACTAAAGTTCTCCACGCTAAACCTTCATCTCCATCAAAATTTTCATAGTAATAAGCTTGCCATGCTGCTAAAATTTCTAATTCTTCAACACTATCTCCTTGAAGACTTGATGGTCCACCTGTATTAAGATATAAGATTACTTTTTTTCCTGAATTTCTAATAACATCAATTACATCAAAAACAATCTGCTCGTTTTCTAAAGTAGGTACCATTGCTGGGTGAATCTCATTAGCAATATCCACATAAGGATTATCTCTTAAGGTATAATAATAACCATGTGCAGGATGTGTGCAATTTGTCATTACATGACCAGCAGTTGACACGTTATCTAACAATTCTTGTACGCCAGCAATCCAATCATCTTCACTGGTCTTATCTAATCTAACACCTCCACTTAGATTAAACCTAACCCCCCAAGAACCAGAAAGAAATGTTGCTTTAGGTATTGTTTGTTCAGAATATCCAGAAATAGCATCTATATAATAAGTTGATGTTAATCCTGCATTATCTCCGTTAGCTAATCCAACCATTATTTGGTCATACCCTCCTGCTAATATAACATCATCAGGTATGGTTATTCCACTAAAGTCAAAGGAAAAAGATTCCCAAGTTTCTCCTTCAGAAAAATCTAAGTCAAAAAACAAATTACTTGCCCCTCCGATACTTCTATTTCTTAAAAACAGACGAATGCTTCTATTTGCTGTATTAAAATCAGCAGTTTGTAGAGATGTATGTGCTTTTAATGAAATAGTATAGGAAGATAAATCCGTTATTGGATTTGTTAATTTAAATCGAAATGTAGGATTGTCCTGCCCATCTCTCACAAATTTGGAAGCTGTTGGGTTTGAGTTTATACCACTTGTTTCTGGATTCGTTTCATTTGTAGTAAATGTACCTCTTGTTGCACTAACAAAATTAATGTCATTTGTGCTACTCGAGTTTTCATACCAAATGTTTTGAGCGACTATAGAACCTATAGTGAAAAATGAAAATATTATTATTAAGAAAGTCTTGTTAATCATACGTTTTGTGTTTTGAAATTGACTAAAGTAAAAGCTATCTATAGAGCCCAAATTGTGATAGCTTTTTGCTTTGCCATCGTTTACTTAGTAACAACTATTTTTCGAGTGATGCTCTGATTGTTATCATTTGAAACATTTATAAAATAAATCCCTGCATTTAAAATAGACAGATCTAACTGTGTCAATAATAAACTGTTATCCCATGCCTTTTCTATTACTTTTGTTCCCATTGCAGATATAAGTTGTATGTGATTAATATCAGAAGACGTTCTGGTAATTGTTAATTCATTAGTTACAGGATTGGGGTAAAAAGTAACATCTGTCTTAACGACAGGACTAAGAGATGAAGGCCCTTCTCCTACCAAATATGCGCCTTCTGGTCTTACATAAGGTTCATAATCTGGTTTCGGTGATTGTAACATTCTATTATTGATTTCTAACATTATTTCCATTTCATCATTAGTAATAATCCCATCCGTAATCGTCGTACTCCAGGTAATACTTGCTCCTGGATCTGTAAAAATTCTCACAAATCGATATGCCTGCTCAACTTCAAAGACCAAATTTGCACTAGCTACACTCCATTTGTCTCTAATGGGTGCAAAGTAATGTTTAAATGCCTCCTTACTACCATCATAAGAACCCCAAGGTTTTTCCACTATTGGAGGGAAAAGAAACTCTTCATATGCCCAAGAATTTGGAGGTGCTCCTCTACCTAGGGCTGTAGGATGACCACCTGTAAAATCCATATATGGATCACTAATCTCAAAACTTCTAATTAGATAGTCTCTTGGGTCTTCATCATTAATTCCATCAGAATCGACATTAACAAGTTCATTATTTTTATTCATTATTTGAGTTGGTTCCCCATTTGTAGCAATGGCTACATTCGGATCTACTTCTCTAATCATTTCCATGCGAATAGTAAACCCCAAAACCAAGCCCTTCGTTCAGACAAGCTTCGTATAACTCTTTAACAGCATCTGCTTTATAAGGTGTTGCATCCACTATGTTATATTCCGAACATTTAGAACCAAACATGGCAAATCCGTCATAATGTTTTGAAGTAATAACAACATATTTCATCCCAGAATATTTTGCCAATTTTGCTATATTCTGAGCGAAAGTCTTATCTGGATTGAATGTTTTTGCCAATTCTGCATACTCTGCTCTCGGAATTTGAAAAGCATGCATTAGCCATTCCGCTACTTTTGGGCCTGGATGAGGAGAATGATTAATTCTTGTTCCTTTCCACATTCCTCCAGCCTGAGAATACAATCCCCAATGAATAAACATGCCAAACTTGGCGCCTTTAAACCATTTTAATGTTTCCTGTTTCTCTACAGACTCATGCATTTCTAACGACTCATCATGGAAAGAGTTAGAACCAATTGATGTTTTATGTGAAGGGATAATTCTTATATTCTCGAAATCTGCTTCAGTATCTATACTTAAAGTATGCATACTTTGCTTCGTTCTTACTTTGACTGTTCCTTTGAATTCTGAAACAATTTTATGATCATAAGTTGTATATTTCTTTTTGAATACACCTTGTAATTCTTGATCATCTAATTTAATTTTCCCACTCCTATTATGAACTGAAAGTGTATCAAAAACAACTTGTACAACATAATCCGCAGGATATTTTAAGGTAAAATTCCAAGTGTATGTGTTTTCATGTTTTACACCATCACTTTTATTTAAAATTGTCCAATTGCTTGTTTGGTCAAAAGTTGATTTATCAAATTGATCTACTGTTGCCCTCTGCGAACATCCGAACAATCCTAAAAGGACAATAAGAAGTAAATTGTTAATAACGGTGAATTTGTTTTTCATTTTATATTCACCTTTTTAAACCTCAATCTCAACTACCAAATCATCCTGTGCAACCATCGTTTTCTCCGAAATATAAACCTGCTTAACTACCCCAGCGATAGGTGCTGTAATCGTACTCTCCATTTTCATAGCTTCAATAATAAATAGTGGCGTATTTATTGAGATTTTATCTCCTTCTTTTACTAATATTTTGGAAAGACTTCCTTGTAGTGGAGCACCTACTTCATTTTTTGTACTTGCCTTTTTATGAACTATCGTTTCCGTTTTTACAGCATTATCTTTAACGACAATAGAGCGAGTTTGACCATTCAGCATAAAAGATACTGTAGACATGCCATGCTTGTTAGGAATCGTTTTATTAATGAAACGAACAAGAATTCTTTTACCTTTAGCAATTTCAATGAAAATCTCTTCATCAGGTTTTAAACCAAAGAAAAAGGCAGGAGTCGGTATATCACGTACTGCTCCGTAAGTCTCGAAGTGTTCTTGATAATTTGTAAAAACTTTTGGATATAATAGGTATGAAATCAAATCATTAAAATGCACATACTCACCAAATTTGCTTTTGAAATCAATATAAGCTTTATCAAAATCAATAGGTTTTAAATGAGCGTTCGGACGATTAGTATACGGTTGCTCCCCTTTCAAAACCATCTCCTGAAATTCTTTTGGAAAGCCTCCTATTATTTGTCCAAGATCTCCACGCATTAGCGCTTTCATACTATCTGGAAACGCAAGTGTACTACCCTGTTCTATAATATCTTCTTTTGTCAAATTATTGGAAGTCATGAACATCGCCATATCTCCTACCACTTTGGAAGAAGGAGTTACCTTGACAATACCACCTAATAAATCATTAACTGCGCGATAGTTTGTTTTAATAGATTCGAATTGTTCTTCCAGTCCAAGTCCACGTGCTTGTGGACGAAGATTTGAATACTGCCCTCCAGGAATTTCATGTTCATAAACTTCGGCAGTTCCTGCCATGAGTTCCGTCTCAAATGGATAATAATATTGTCGAGCAGACTCCCAGTAATTAGCGTAATTATTTAAGGAAGATTGATCAACTTTATTTTCTCTTTCATGCCCACCTAGCATCGCAGCAACTGAATTAAAGTTTGGTTGAGAAGTCAAACCTGACATTGAACTCAAGGCTACATCCACCACATCTATACCAGCATCGATTGCTTTAAGGTAAGTGGCAGATTGAATGGAAGAGGTATCATGTGTATGCAAGTGAATTGGAAGGTCCACCGATTTTTTCAGTTCACTAATAAGCAATTCGGCGGCAGCAGGTTTTAGCAAACCGGCCATATCCTTAATACACAAAATATGTGCACCTGCATCTTCTAATTTTTTGGCAAGATCAAGGTAATATGCTAGATTAAATTTCTTTTTATTCGGATCCGTGATGTCGCCTGTATAACTCATACATACCTCCGCAATTCCATTCGTTCGTTCACGTACTGCTCGGATACTTGTTGTCATAGCTTCGGTCCAGTTGAGTGAATCAAATATTCGGAAAATATCAACTCCTTGTCCTTCATTCCATGCCTGCTCCACAAATTTTTCTACAAGGTTATCAGGATAGGCAGTATATCCCACAGCATTAGAACCTCTTAGTAGCATTTGGAAAAGAATATTAGGAACTGCCTTTCGCAAAAGTTCTAATCGTTTCCAGGGACATTCTTTTAAAAAACGTAAACAAACATCAAAAGTCGCACCTCCCCAAACTTCCATACTAAAAACATCGTCAGCATGATGACGAGCAAAACCTTCTGCAACTTTCAACATGTCGTGTGTACGTACTCGAGTGGCCAATAAAGATTGGTGTGCATCTCTAAAAGTCGTATCTGTAAACTGTATTTCTTTTTTATTTTTTAACCAAGTTACAAATTTTTCAGGACCTAATTCTCTTAGCCGATCTTTCGTTCCTTTTGGATAGGCTTCGTTACTATCAAATAAAGGGACGATTGGCGTACGAAAAGTTTTATTAGGATCTGTGAATTTCACATCAGTATTGCCATTCACTATTACGTCGGCAAGGTATCGTAGCATTTTAGTTCCACGATCTTGGTAGCGACGAGGGGTTAGTATTTCTGGATGATTGGGAATAAAGCTTGTTGTAATATTTCCACTTTGAAAAGTTGGATTATTTAGTAAATTTTGTAAAAAACCCATATTGGTTTGCACCCCACGAATTCGAAATTCAGATAAGGCTCGTTGTAGCCGTTCTGAAGTTCCCTTGAGTGTTCGACCAGAAGCCGTTACCTTCACCAACATACTGTCAAAGAAAGGTGAAATATTTGCACCTGGATAAGCAGAACCTTCATCTAATCGAATACCAAATCCACCTGCACTACGATAGGCAATTATTTTCCCATAATCAGGTTTAAAATTATCTCCTGGATTTTCAGTAGTAATTCTACATTGGATGGCAAATCCAGAATAGGTAATGTCACTTTGATTTTTTATAAAAATAGTAGGATGGGAAAGCGGGTATCCCATAGCAATTAAAATTTGTGAACGGACAATATCAATACCAGTTATTTCTTCGGTGATCGTATGCTCTACTTGTATTCTTGGATTCACTTCTATGAAGTAAATGTTCTCTTCTTTATCTACTAAAAATTCGACCGTACCGGCATTGCTATAGCCTACGTGTCGAGCAATTCGTAAGGCATAATCGTAGAGTGCATTTTTGGTTGTTTGTTTGATATTAACGGCTGGAGCAACCTCTACTACTTTTTGAAAACGTCTTTGTACAGAACAATCTCTTTCAAAAAGATGATAAATGGTACCATGCTCATCGCCGAGTATTTGTACTTCAATATGTTTTGGGTCCATCACATATCTTTCTAAGAAAATAGTATCATCACCAAAGGCAGTCAATGCTTCGCCTTTTGCCTCCTTGTATGCTTTTTTTAATTCTGTTGTATTTTTTACAACTCGCATACCACGACCACCACCACCTGCAGCTGCTTTTACCATGATGGGGAAACCTATGCGTTCCGCTTCTTCCAAAACAATTGCTTCTGATGTCAAATCTTTTTGGCTGTCTTCTATCAAAGGAACCTTTACCTCTCTTGCTATTTTTTTAGCAGCAACTTTATCTCCTAATTTATGCATCACTTCAGGCTTTGGACCAATAAAAGTGATTCCCTCCTCTCGACAGCGGGTAGCAAAATTTACGTTTTCTGAAAGAAAACCATAACCTGGATGAATAGCATCTATTTGTTGTTCTTTGGCAAGTTTGATAATGCCTTCAATATTTAGATAAGGTTTGAGTGGCTCATCATCTTTACCAATTTGATAAGCTTCATCAGCCTTGTACCTATGGAGTGAATATCGGTCTTCGTAGGTAAACATGGCTACGGTTGGAATATGAAGTTCGGAAGCAGCCCGTAAAATTCGTATGGCTATTTCACCTCTGTTTGCAACAAGAATTTTGTTAAATTTCTTTTTTTGTACTGACATAATATTTAGTATATTTTCAAGCTTACTAAGAGCTTGTTGGGAAATTATATTTCGGCTAAAAACGCCTTTTTTTTTGATGACACTTCTTTGAAAAAAAGTCAAATAGCGCAGACTATGTTTCTATTTTTTCGCATCGTTTCATCAAAGAATGAACATTTTTATCTCATAATCTAATTCCCAAACAAGCTCTCATAAATAAATTTATTTTTCACCACATTCCTTCACCAATTCTTTACAGCGTTTTCTGTAAACGTTCAAAGTTTTTGCATAAGCAGGATTATCTGCCAAATTATTAGCTTCCTTTGGGTCATTTACAATATCAAACAATTCTTCATAAATCGGTTTTTCGTCTGTCTGTGTAGTTTGATTTGGTAGGTATAAATCACGATCATTTGTTTTACTGAACGACCTAATATATTTAAACTTGCTGTCCCTCACTCCTTCTTGTCTCGGATAACCTTGTTGGGTAAATAAGTTTTCTAAAAAAATATCTTCCCGCCATTTTGTTTTTTTTCCCTTAATTAAAGGACACATACTTTTACCCTGATAGGAAGAAGGAATATCTACCCCACACATGTCTAAGATAGTCGCAGGAATGTCTTGACCTACAACCGGCTTACTAATGTATTTTCCTCGATTTTTTTTGGCTAAAAAAGGAGAATAAACAGTCAAAGGAATGCGAACCGACTCATCATACAAAATTGTTTTTCCACCCAATCCGTGTTCCCCCAACATTACACCATGGTCAGAAGCATAAATAATAATTGTATTCTCATCCTCGCCAATTTCTTTAAGGTAAGCTCTCAAATCGCCTAAGCATTTATCCAAAGAATAAACACTACGAGCCATTTTTAACTTCTTATCCAAAAGTCGTTTTTTGTTGTCCGTGACATAATATTTCATTAAATCAGAAGTAGCATAAACATCCTCAGGTAAACTAATCGGTTGCGGATAATTATCTGGAAAAGGGAATTCGTTTAAATCTTCATCGTATTTAGTTCTGTAATGTTCTGGATCTTCAGGGTCTTTACCCAATCCATGTATACTGCTGGCATGAGGGAGATTGAAATTTAGCCAAATAGCAAATGGTTCATCCTCATTTCTTTGTTTTAAATTGTACTTGTCTTTTCCTTCAAAATTTTCATAAAAATATTCGTATTCATTATCCTTTTGCAAAAAAGCTTTTGTGGCTTCAAAAAGGCCTTCGACCTGTGTTTTATTTTTTAAATTGGAAAATACTTTATGTCTTTTTAGCCGAAAACCGAGATGCCCACTTCCATAATAGGAAAAATCTACACCTTGATTTAAAGGAGCATTTTTTTTATTTACAATACTTGTATGATGTTTGCCTATGAACGCTGTTGAATAACCTGCGTTTTTTAATCGCATCAGCCAAGTATCAGCAAATGTTTCCTCCGAGATAGCATTTTTACTAACAGAAGAAAAACCGATTTTATTTTTACGTTCCCATTGACTCGTGAAAATGTTTGCTCGGCTTGGACCACATATAGGACTTGTAATAAAGGCTTGGTCAAAAAATATACCTTCTTTTGCTAATTCTAGCGTGAATATTCGATGTCGTTTAAATTGCGCCTGATTAGAGGAAATAGAGAGAGGAGAAATAAGTGAAGTTGAAACTCAAGCCCTTCATCTTAGTCAACGTAATTATCAAAATCCTTTATTGGGAATATATTTGATTGTCATTTACTGCTATTTTATTTTTTTCATTTTACACGATTAAAATCCATATTACCAGAATCATTGAATTTTCACGCTAAAGCATCCAATAAGTCTTCATTTGAAAAAGGTTTAACAATAAAATCATCAGCCCCTTTGGCATAGCCTTCTCTTTTATCTTGCTCCATTCCTTTAGCTGTCAAATAAATTATTTTGGTTAAAAAATGATGGTCTATACTTCTAATCTTTTTAACCATCTCATGCCCATTAAGCTTTGGCATCATAATATCTACCAAGACAATTTGTGGTTTAAAATCCAAGAACTTGTGATATCCCTCCAGTCCGTTGGAAGCCGATTTAACATCATAGTGATGCAGTTCCAAGAGCGTTTTTATGGCCAAAACTATATTTGGATCATCATCTACAATAAGAATTTTTGTGTCCATAAAATATTATTATTTCTGATTAAATTTGGTCGTTAAAATAGTGTTACGCTGATCTTTTGGGTAAATGGATAAAAAATTCAGTCCATTCATTTATTTGGCTTTTTACATTAAGAGAACCATCGTGAAGTTCAATAATCTTTTTAGAAATAGCAAGTCCTAAACCAGAACCATAAGGTTTGTTTTCTTCATCTGATTCTATTTGGTAAAATTCTTTAAATATTTTTTCAAGCTCAGATTCTGGAATTCCAATTCCGTTATCTAAAATCTTAATTTCAAAATAATCTATCTGTTCTTTTAATTTAATTCGGATATATTTTTTTGGCTTATTTATATCATTAAACTTTATAGCATTATTTATGAGGTTAATGAATACTTGCTTTATTTTATCTTCATCGAGAAAGGTTGATGGAGGTTTTTCTTTTTCTTTAACAACTTCTATTGAAACATTAAACCTATCAGATTGTGGCTTTAAAGACCTTACCACTTTATCAATCAATTCATTTAAATTAGTTTTAACAAGTAATAGGTCATTTTTCTTTTGAACCAATTTTTCAAAATACAGTATATCATTAATTAAATAAGATAATCGAGTGCTCTCGCTGACAATTATATTTAAAAATTCTTCTTTTCGATTTTCTAAATTATAATTTTTGTTATTCAGCATTTCTGCAAATGCTCTAATGGAGGTAAGAGGCGTACGCAATTCATGAGAGATAGAGGCAATAAAATTATCTTTCATTTCATCCATTTCTTTTAGCCGTTCATTAGCATGTTGAAGTTGAGCGGTGGTCACTTCTAATTCTTTGGAGTAACTAATGATATCTTTTGTTTCAGAAACAGCTTTTATAATGTCTCCCTCTTCAATATTTTTCCGTTTTACGATTTTAGAAATAAGAATTCTTGAGGTCGCACTTCCGACTACACCCGTCAATAAATTTTCTGCATAATCAACAAAACTCATTGTTACTTTATCATAAGGTTTAAAGTTTATTTTATAATCCTTTTGATATTGTTTAATCAATTTTTCAGCTTCTTCTAATCCAAAAAATCTATCTAATAATTGTTTTATTTTAATAAAGGGAACTGCGTTTATATTTTGATTCAACCAAACTCTATCACTTACTAAATTATTACCAATGGCTGAAAATTCACTTGCCTTTTCTAGTTCTTCTAACGTAGGACTAGTGAAAATGGATATGATTAAATAAGCTCCAGAGTTAAAGAGTAGGCTCCAAAACATACCATGAACAATATTATTCATTCCCATAAAACCAAATA
>JALZVI010000302.1 GCA_023301015.1 Rickettsiales bacterium
TCCGCCTCCGCACTCACCGCAGGAGCGATAATTACCTCGGTAAAAATCTTCGTAATTTCGGTTGCAGTTGCCGCGTCAATCTCAGAATTCAACGCAACAATTCCGCCAAATGCAGAAGTTGAATCAGCCTTGAACGCCTTTGTATAAGCTTCCGCCAAGTCCTCGCCAATCGCAACGCCACACGGGTTTGCGTGCTTGATGATTGCCGCCGCTGCACCGAACTTCTCAGGCGCAAATTCTGCCACCAAATTCCATGCTGCATCAGTATCATTAATATTATTATAGCTCAGCGCCTTGCCCTGAAGCTGCTGCGCATTTGCAATTCCGCCAGCTTCGCCAGTGCTGTAAAACGCCGCTTTTTGATGCGGGTTTTCGCCATAGCGCAATTCTTGCTTTAGCTTTGCAGTGATGTTCAATTGCTCAGTCGAAAACCAGTTTGAAATTGCTGAGTCATAAGCCGCCGTGCGCGCAAACGCTTTTGCAGCCAAATTGCGAGCAGTAACTTCATCCACTCCACCATTTTCCAAAATCTCTGCTTCCAAAACCGCATAATCCGTGGGGTCAGTAACCACCGCTACAAATTTATGATTTTTTGCTGCTGAGCGAATCATAGAAGGCCCGCCAATATCAATATTTTCAATGATTTGCGCATCCGCTGCACCGCTGGCTACAGTTTTTTCAAACTCATATAAATTCACCACAACCATGTCAATCGCGCCAATTTCATGCTCGCCCATTGCCGCTACATGCTCATCATTGTCGCGCACAGCAAGCAAACCGCCATGCACTTTTGGATGCAAAGTTTTCACTCGGCCGTCCATAATTTCAGGAAAACCAGTCACCTCAGAAATATCTGTCACCGCAACACCAGCATCTGCAATTGCCTTTGCCGTACCACCCGTTGAAACCAACTTCACTCCTTGGCCTGCCAGAAACTTGGCAAACTCAACAATACCAGTCTTGTCAGTTACGGAAATTAGCGCTGTCTTAATTTTTATCATTTTATCTCTTGGAATTTGTTTTCTGCGCATTATGTATATCATATACAACAGAAAATCAATCGAGGAAAAATCATGGCTGAAATTATTATTTATTCAAAAGACTATTGCCCATATTGCGTGAAAGCAAAACAGTTGCTGAGCATCAAGAAGCAAAAATTCACTGAGAAAGATATTGGGAAGGATGCAGCCGCGCGTGATGAAATGCAAGCAAAAGCCCCAACCGCCCGCACAGTGCCACAAATTTTCATCGGCGACACTCATGTAGGTGGCTATGACGACTTAGAAGCGCTGAATAATAAAGGCGAGCTGGATAAGTTGTTGGCTAGCTAGCGTCGTACACCAATGTCATTGCGAGCGAAGCGCGGCAATCTCAGCGCCAAAACCTCACCAGCTAGATTGCCGTGTCGGCGATGCCTCCTCGCAATGACGGAGTTTGGGGATCAGCCCTGAGCGTGTTTCAGTCTGCAAGCACATAGTGCGCCGCGGGGAGAAATCAAAAACTACAGAATAATTATAAACCACTTCCAATGCGCCTATACTCTTGGCCTGGTATTGGCTTCAAATAGCAGGTCGAATCGGACATACTTCCGTAGCAATATGCTGTTGGCTGCTTTTTCCCAACAGGATCTTCTTTATCAACATCATTTATCTCAGGAAATATAAACTCAGCAATTGCACCGCGAAATGAGCGAGAGTCATGCGCTAGGTCATCATCAATCCGCTTAAATGTCTTATACCGCTTATCTTCCGCCATCTCTTTCGGCGGCAAAGCAATTGCCTTCTCAACCTTGTTCAGCTCCTTGGGCTGAGCTGCTGCTTGAGGCTGAACTGCTGCTTGAGGCTGAACTGCAATTTCAACAGCCTCTTTAACATTTTCATCCACATCTTCTTTCACTACCGATGTCGAAGTGCTTTTGAAAAAATCGCTAGTTGAAGTTCCGCGTTTCTTCACAAATCCTGTATTCGCCAACTCTTCCGTCTTTGTGATTTTAATCTTCGTAAAACCTCTGCTTTCGTCAACCTTCACCGCTGGCTTTGCGCTAGGCTTCAACACATAGTCAGGATATGGAGCGGTATAATTTCGCGCACCTGGCTTTGCTGGTGGCTGCGGTTTTGGCAATGGGTGAATCGCTTCAGCCTGTTCAACAACTTCTGCCACAACTGGTTCATCGACAACAGCAACTTCTGCTTCCCCATGCACACAGCCAGAAAGCACCAAAACCAAACCTATAAATATCTTTTGCATATATCCCTCAAACCTTCCTTATATGTAGGAAAAGCAAGCTCTATACCAAGCTGCTCCCTAATTTTTGCATTACTCACTTTCCGCGAGCTAGAATAGAAACTACGCGCCATCGGAGAAAGCTCTGCATCCTCAAATTTAACCAGCGGCGGCGGCTCAACAGCAAGCAAATCTGCGGCAAATTCCACCACCTCCGCCTGCGGGCATGGGAAGTTGTCCGCGCAATTATAAACCTCACCCACTCGCGGATTTGCAATTGAGGCCAAAAGAATTTTTGCAATATCTTCCACATGAATCCGACTGAAAAACTGATTCTCTTTCGCAATCCGCCTTGCCTTACCACTCTGCAACTGAGAAAATATGTTGCGCCCATCCTTGGGGCCATAAATTCCTGAGAGCCTAAAGACTTCCACAGGCAACCCGCTTTCCAGCCATTGCTTTTCCGCAATCACTCTCCATTTTGAGCGCTCTTGAGTTGGCACACAGGCCGAATTCTCATCCACCCAGCCGCCTTGAGCATCGCCATAAACTCCCGTGGTGGAAAGATATCCAACCCACTCCGCATTGATCTTGTAATGCTCGCGGAAAACCAAATCACCCACAGCATCGGGCGGGATTGAAAGCACCACATGGGTCGCCTCTGCTAGCTTTTCCTGCATCTGCGCGTTCAACGGAAAATCACCGCGATGCGTTCCTGTCACCTCTGCCCACTCGCCAACATTTGCCAGCTGCTGCGCCGAATATCCATAACCAAAACAGAATAGCTTTTTTTCCATAAACCATATATAATCCTCTCAAATTCAAATGTCACTAAGCAAAGGTTTTTTGGGAACACATGGCCGACTTTATCAAAGACTGGACAGACAAAGAGGTGGATCGCCTAACCGCATCCTTCAAGCGCTATCGGGCATTTGTCTTTTGCCTAAAATGCATCCTGCCAATTTCCGCTGCGGTACTATTGGTGATGATAATTCTCTTCGCCGAGAATGATGATAATTCAGCAAAAATCACAGTAGAGAATGTGGCTGAACCATCCATAAAACCTGATCAAATTTCTTCAGTCGGGAAAATGTCAAACCCGCGCTTTCAAGGTTTAGATGCTGAGAACCAGCCATATTCACTCATGGCTGAGCAAGCATGGCAGCAAGGAACTGACGTGATTGAGATGGAAAATATCAATGCAGATATCACCACAAAAGATGGGAAATGGATGTCTGCGGTGGCGGGCGCGGCGACATATCAGATGAATGAGAATATAGCGAATTTACGAGAAGATGTCGGTGTTTTTATCTCGGGAAAAGGAGATGAGATTATTCAGATTCAAACGCAAAACTTGCATCTAGATATACGAAAAGCAACGGCTGAAAGTGATTCAGAAATTTCGGTAATCTCTGGCTTGTCGAACTTTTCTGCATCAGGATTTACGCTTGATCGCAACGCGCAAAAAATTTCCTTCAAAGGTCCAATCAAACTGGTTATAATCCCATGATGAAATATATAATAGCTATCCTCCTCAGCATTTCCACGCTTGCAGTTGCAGCGCCAACACTGCCATCACTCAACAGCAAAGCACCCATTGAGATCAATGCGGATAGCTTGGAAGTGCTGCAAAAGGATCAAATCGCCCTCTTCAAAGGCAATGTTGTTGCCCTTCAAGCAGAAACAGAAATTCGTAGCAGCACGATGAAAGTGTTCTATGGTAAGCCAGAAAAAAGCAGCAATCCCAACGCGCCAAGCATCAGCAAAATTGAAGTTTCAGGCGATGTGCGCATCAAAACCAAGGCAGAATCAGCGCGCGGGCAAAAAGGTGTTTACGATGTATCTAGCGGAATTGTTCGGCTGAGCGGCAATGTGACACTCACCAAAGACAATAACATCATCAAAGGCGGCAGCCTCATCATTGACATGAACCGAGGTTATAGCAAAATTGAGAATGATAAATCTCAAGGCGAGAACGGCAGAGTCCGCGGATTATTCACCCCGCAATAAGCACCGCCTTAATTCACCATCGTGCCTTGCAACTTCTCAATCGCACGCGCCTCAATCTGACGTATACGCTCACGAGAAACGCCATAGACCTGACTTAGATCTTCCAGCGTTTTTGGCTTTTCCGACAAGCGACGTTCGGACAAGATTCCCCGTTCACGCTCTGTCAAATGCTCCATCGCAGAAAACAGCATGTCCTTACGCTCATCCAGCTCCTGAGTATCTCCCAGCACAATTTCTTGGTTCTCGCGATCATCCGCCAAAACGTCAATCCACTCGCCATTTTCTTCGTCATTCATGAACGAGTTCAGGGATTGATCCGC
>JALZVI010000303.1 GCA_023301015.1 Rickettsiales bacterium
GAAAATTTCTTTCTAAATCGCTTAAAAATGAATTTATCTGGAAAAGATATTGATCATAAATAGGAAGTGAATCTAAAGAAGTTGCTTTTATTAAAATGTTTTTGACAATAGTAAGTTGAGCACTTAAATCATGTTTTGTTGCCCAATTACGAGCTTCAGAGGAACCTTTAATATCAATTTGACCAAATAAAGGGTATATATTATCAAATGAAATTTTCTTGAAAACGGGTTGTTTACCTTCTAAATCATCTTTAATATAAGTTTTTGCTTCCTTCTCAAACCGCCAATGAACACTAGGATGTATCGAAGTACATTCTTTTTGTATAATCGCTTCAATGAGGTTTTCTTCTTCCTTTTTAGATCGTTGAACCGCTCGAACAATAAAGGGCATTACATCCACTAATTTATTAGCTATAATACTATTAAGTATAACTGGTCTTTTAGAAACTATTTCTAAAATCCCCATTAAGCCCTTTTCATCTGCAATTGGAGCTAGAATGGCACTTTGAATACCTTGATCATTCAGCGTTTTATATTGTGGAGCTTTACCTTTTGAAAGTTTGTAAAATTTATTTACATCAGAAATAGTGTAAAATTTCTTATCTAATAGTAATTGCTTGTATGAATGCGAACAAAGTACTGTTGAGCAATGACTTATTTCCTTATCATGTAATAAATAACTATTAATACCATTACCGTAAACTCGTTCAAAATTATCCTCTTGCTCATTGTAAATTGAAAAACCTACATTAATATCTTTTAATTCCAATAGAGATCTAAATACTTCTTGGAAATCTTCTGAAAAACTTTCTTCTTTCCTATTATTCTCACCTATTAGATTTGATTTAATATCAGAAATTGCCTGGTCTGCTGTAACGTCAAAAATGTTTGATATAATAACTCCTTTAAATATATAACTATCCTTAGGAAACTTCTCTTTCCATATTTCAATATTCTCATAGTTATCTATAAGTTCTTCATAATCCTCTTGGGTGATAGTTATTGCATTTGATGTTGGGATAATATCCATGAAATCTGCATTATATAATATTTTATAATTACGCATTACTCCATTGACATCTGGTATTTCATAATAAAAAGGACGTTTTAAATTTATTTTATAGCCATAGCAAAAATTAAGAATTATGGTACAAGCAATTATATATCTATCGTCGTCTGGAAGGTTTTTAATACTTAATTCAAAATCATCACCTGCAGCATTAATTATTTTTTTAAAACGTTCAGAGGAATTAAATATCAAACTATGAAATGGAACAGAAGCTGTTTTTATTTCATTATGTGTAAGAAGTGGGCTAAAAGAATCTTGCAAAATAACACCAATCTCTTTTTCATATTTATTTAAAAGCAAATAGTCCGAAAATCCATCTTTTAAAATAGGGTTCTCCATTCCAATTTGGAAAATATGCTTAGCTCTATGAGAAATTAATACATCTTCATGATTTACTAAGTTAGAATAATAATCAAAAAGTTTATTAAAACTTATTTCAAGTCGCATTGGCGATTCAAAATTATCATTAAGATGTGTTTTTTTCATTTCCATAGTATAACAAAAATACAAATTATAAAAATTTGAAATAGTTATTCAATCCTTAAGCTTATCTTAAAACAAATTGACTTTCAAAAGATTGATTAATAATTTCATTTTTAAACGAGTAATTAAAAAGATGTATTGTTTTTGATTCTTTTAACCTCTTGTATAGCTTTAAAACCTTTATTTTTGAAAAAATTAATAATACGATGAAATATATATTGTCCATTCTTGCTATTCTACTTTTAGTATCCTGTAAAACAGGCAAACAATCTGAGAACTCTCATTTTATCGATGGAAATGCTCCTGGGGTTTATAACGGAATGCGTGTTTACATGAACAAATTAAATGCTGGAAATAGACCTGTGCCAGTGGATACTGCCATTGTACTGGATGAGAAATTTTATTTTGATAAGGATGAGAGCATCAAATTTTCTGAGGTGCGCTTTTTAAGTATGGATACTGGAGAAGAAAGATTTGTATTTATCCAAGGAAAAGAACCTCTTGCGATTGAATTAAATAAGGATACGCTTTGGGCTGGTAAAGTAACAGGTAGTGTTGAGAATCAAATTCTCTTAGATTTTAGAAAACAACAAGCAGCTTATCAAAAACAGTCTAATCAATACAAAACAGAACGTGGCACGGCTTACCGATCTGGAGATCAAGAAAAAGGTGATGCAATTACAAAAACATGGATGAATAGTGAAGAAAGCTATAAGAAAGCCATTTTCCAAACGGTAAAATCAAATCCTAATAAACTAGTAAGCAGTATGATTATAGGTGATTTATTAAATTCAAAATTGATTGATACAGATAAAGCTAGAGTACTTTTCAATACACTTAAAGGCGATGTAAAACAATCACCTATTACTAAAAGTTTAGAGACTTATCTAATGAAATTTGAAAAGACAGCAATAGGGACAAAAGCTCCGATTTTTGAAGGAAAAACACCAACTGGAGATATTCTTAAACTAGAAGATGCGATGGGCAAAATTACCTTAATTGATTTCTGGGCATCGTGGTGCGGTCCATGTCGTAGAGAGAATCCTAATGTAGTGGCTGCCTATGAGAAGTACCATGACAAAGGATTTAATATCATAAGTGTTTCACTAGACAAGCAAAATGCCGAAGACAAATGGAAAGCAGCTATTGAGAAAGATCAAATGGACTGGTTCCACATCTCTAGATTAATGCATTGGCAAGACCCAATTGCAAAAATGTACAATGTAACTAGTATTCCTTCAACCTTTTTACTGGATGAGAATGGAACAATTATAGCTAAAAATTTACGAGGTCAAGCGTTACACCAGAAACTGGCTGAACTACTCTAGTTTCCCCATTTTTTTAAGTACAAAAAGCGCTATAATTGGAACAAGCATTAATACGACCGTTAATGTTTGTTCAAATACAATATTATAATCATAAAGAATGGTCACCGCATAACCAGCAACGGCTCCACCAAAGTGTGCGTCGTGCCCTATATTATCGGCTTTGTTCTTCATACCATATATTGAATATGCCAAATATGCTATTCCAAAAATATATCCTGGAACTATACCATATATATATATTCCCGGCTCTAAAAGAATAGCAGAATAAACAATACCTGATACCGCACCACTTGCTCCTATTGCGCTATAGTGATATTCATCTTTATGGAACACATAACTCAATAATCCACCAGCTAAAAGACTTGCAGTATAAACTACTAAAAAACCTACATTCCCTAGATTATCAACTACATAGTGCGCAAAGAAAAAGAGCGTCAACATATTAAAAATAAGATGTTGTAAATCTGCATGAAGAAATCCACTAGTTAAAAAACGGATTGATTCACCACGTTGTATACCAGCAATATTGAACTTGTATTGATCAAAAAACTGTCGATCTTGAAAACCTTTATAACTTATTAATGCACAAGCTAATATTATTACTAGCGTGACGATATCTATTCCTTGAAACATATGATTATTTTACTTGGCAACAAGATAGTATATTTGTCCAAATTCTATTTATGCAAGCAGTTGCTTTTTATATGTTTTATCCGCTACTTTGGATAATTTCTAGACTACCTGCAAGGGTTGCATATCTCATAAGTGACTTTGTTTTTCTAATTATTTACTATATCATAGGTTATAGAAAAAAAGTCATCATCAATAATCTTAAGATTGCTCTTCCAGAAAAAACTAAAACAGAATTAAAAAATCTTTGTAAAAAAATCACACAACACTTTTGCGATAGTTTTATAGAAGTAATCATGTCTATGGGATTGAGTGAACATGAGATGCGAGAACGATTTGTGTATACTAATCTAGGATTGATAGATGAATTAAGAGCTCAAAATAGACCTATAGTCGTCATGTTTGGTCACCAGGCAAGTTATGAATGGACCATGTGCATAGATGGGCAAGTAGATTATAAAATCATTGCGGTTTATAAGCCTCTAGCAAATAAGTATTTTAATAAACTCATAGTAGACATAAGGCAAAAATTTAATTCGACTATGATTACGATGAGACAAGCAAGCTCAAGTATATCAAGAAGTATAATTAGTGGTGAAATGGCTATGTACGGTTTAGTAGCAGATCAATCTCCTGCAAGATATAGATCACAACATTTCACAACATTTTTCGGCAAAACAAGTGCTGTTTTTATGGGTAGTGAAAAATTGGCATTAGCTCATGATACAGCTGTAGTTTATCTTGCCGTAGAAAAAGTAAAAAGAGGATACTACAAAGCTACGTTCCATAAAATCACTGATCACGCTTCACAAACTAAGGACTGGGAAATAACAGATGCTTTTTTTGACTTATTAGAAATTCAAATAAGAAAGCAACCAGAGTATTACCTTTGGTCGCATAAAAGATGGAAAGCTACTCCTGGAAATGTTAAGCGTACACCTGTGCTATCACCTCGAGTTCAGCAATAAAATGATTTGCTAATTGATCTGCTTCATTTTGAGAAGGAGCTTCAGTATATATTCTTATGATAGGTTCTGTATTTGATTTTCTTAAATGAATCCAATCAGATTCAAAATTAATTTTCAAACCATCAATTGTATTTAAATCCTCGTTCGAGTATTTGTTTTTTAATTTTTCAAAAATAAAATCCAAGTCAATCTGATCTGTTAATTCGATTTTATTTTTTGAAATAATATACTGCGGGAATGATCTCTTCAACCATGAAAGCGGTTTTCCAAATTCAACTAATTGACTTAGTATCAATGCAATTCCAGCTAAAGCATCTCGGCCATAATGTAATTCTGGATAAATAACTCCTCCATTTCCTTCGCCACCTATTACAGCATTTACTTCTTTCATTTTGGTAACTACATTCACCTCTCCTACTGCTGCTGCGTGATACGCTCCGCCATTTTTTACCGTCACATCTTTTAATGCTCTAGTTGAGGATAAATTAGAAACTGTATTTTTAGATTTACCTTCTGGAGTATTTTTTAAAATATAATCACTAACAGCTACTAATGTATATTCCTCTCCAAACATAGTACCGTCCTCATTAACCAATGCTAAGCGATCTACATCTGGGTCAACTGCAATTCCTAAATCAGCATTATTAGATAACACTGCGGAAGCGAGTTGTCTTAAATTTTCAGGAACTGGTTCTGGTTTATGAGCAAAGTTACCAGTTACATCTCCATTTATAACAATGACTTCACATCCTAATCTTTCAAGAAGATTTGGAACTGTAATTGTTCCAGTTGAATTGACGCAATCTACAACTACTTTAAATTTTCGCTCAACGACTGCATCAATTTTCACTAAAGGCAAAGCTAATATCGCATCAATATGTTTGTCGATATAAGTATCATCTTGTCTGTAAGAACCTAATTTATCAATAGTTGCATACTCTATATTTCCAGCTTCAATAAATCCTAAAAACTCAGTTGCATCAGCAGCTGAAATAAACTCTCCTTTATCATTGAGAAGTTTCAACGCATTCCATTCTTTCGGATTATGACTAGCCGTTAATATGATTCCTGCACCTGCACCTTCCATAGGAACTGCCATCTCAACAGTCGGAGTTGTTGACAACCCTACATCTACTACATCAATCCCTACTGCCCGTAAAGTATTGACTACCAATCCATTAACAATCTCTCCAGACATTCTCGCATCTCTACCTACTACTATTTTAGGATTGTTGGTTTTTTGGATTACCCAATAACCAAAAGCTGCAGAACATTCAACAATATCTTGTGGGGTAAGATTATCTCCTGCGGCACCTCCTATTGTTCCTCTTATTCCAGAGATAGTTTTTAATAATGACATAAATTATAATATTAGAATGTTAGTTTTTAAAAATATGCTTTACTTAGTGATAAGTAATTTGTGTTATCTGTATGGCGTAGTTTAAAAACCAAAGATAGAAAATAAATCTTTCTATCGTTTTAATAAACGATACTTTTAAATATTAATTTAATAGATTTTGGTCGTAACATTAACAATTCAAATACAGCACAAAACTTTTTTTATACCTTTGCCATTATATACTACGTGTAAAACATGAATGAGTTACTCCAATTCGATCAATACTTATTTCAACAGATTAATTCCGTATGGACTGCAGGGTGGTTAGATGCCTCAATGCCTGTATGGAGAAACAAATATTTGTGGGTTCCTTTCTATCTTTTTTTAGTGAGTTTTTTAGTCGTTAATTTTGGAAAAAGAGGAATCTTCCTTTTTATATTTGCTATTTTGACCATTGCTGTTTCTGATACGGTTAGTAGCCAAATCATTAAAAAGAATGTACAAAGAATTCGACCTTGTAATAATCCTAAAATGGATGCGACGATTGACTTAAAAGTAAAATGTGGTGGCGGTTATAGTTTTACGTCTTCTCATGCTGCTAATCATTTTGCTTTAGCTTTTTTCTTAATTTTTACTTTAGGAAAAAGATTTAAGTGGATTCGATGGATTTTAATTTTTTGGGCAGCAAGTATATCTTATGGGCAAGTATATGTGGGAGTGCATTATCCCTTGGATGTATTCTCAGGTGCGATGGTTGGTATAATTATAGGAACTTTGGTGTCAGCAATTTATAGTAGTTTTAGGAAATTGCAATTAGAATAGAAATCATAGCCACACGTTTTAACGTGGGGAATAAGTAACGACAAAACAATAAAAAAGGCTTTAGCCATACACCAAGTCTAGTGTGTGGCTAAAGCCAAATTTTATTTACTTACTCACCGTCTTAAAAGACGGTGCTATGAGAACTTAACTTTCATGGTAACTATTTAGCAGGACTTAGTAACCGCCAACTTCAGTTGGCTGGTTGTTCAAAATAGAAGATTTAAATTTGTATTTAATATTTTGAACAGCAACATTGAGACAACCTGGCAACTGAAGTTGGCGGTTACTGAATAGTTACCTTTCATGACTTAATACTGAATAGCTACAGACAATATTTAATAAACATAACAATAAATTTACAACTTGGATATACTTTCTTATATGATGCTATTTTTCTCCGTCCTAATTGGTGGAGGTTTAGCTTTCTATTTTCAAAAAAATAATCAAAACATACTTCAATTAGTATTGTCTTTTAGTGGTGCATTTATTTTAGGCATTTCAGTTTTACATTTGATGCCTGTTGCTTTTTCTAATAAAGGAAATTCAGTAGGATTATTGATTCTATTAGGTTTCTTTGTCCAATTACTACTAGAACAATTATCACGAGGAGTAGAACATGGGCATATCCATGCCCCTCATAATAGAAAAAATTCTTTTGCTATACAGGTACTTCTAGGTTTATGTATTCATGCTTTTTTTGAAGGGATACCATTGAGTAACGAGTTGATACACGAACATCATAATCATAATCATTTGTTATTTGGAATCATCTTGCATAAAGCTCCCGCAGCATTTGCATTAGTATTGTTATTTTTAATATCTGGATTTCAAAGGACATTTGTTTGGATGAGTTTATTTCTATTTGCAGCCATGTCTCCTATTGGCGCAGCAGTAGGTGAATATCTTCAAGAGAGTGGAACACTTTCACCTGAGAGACAAAACTACATTGTAGCCTTCGTTGTAGGTTCTTTTTTACATATCGCAACTACTATCTTATTTGAAACAGATAATAATGCTCATCATAAAATTCCACTAAAAAAACTAGCTGCTATTTTGGTAGGTATGGGAATGGCATTGCTAACGATTGGTGGGCATTCTCATTAAAAGTTTGTTGGGGAATTGGATTTTGAGATAAAAATATTCATTTTTTGATAAAACGATGCGAAAAAATAAAAATATAGCCTTCGCTATTTGACTTTTTTTTTCAAAGAAGTGTCATCAAAAAAGGGCGTTTTTAGCCGAAATATAATTTCCCAACAAGCTCTAAGTCTAGGGCAACAAGTCGCAATTAATAATTGAAAATGAAAAATTGAAAATTGCCTTCTAACTTGAACTTCAACTCGAATTTGATTTTTAATTATTTAATCAGGGCAGACTATTTAAGGCACTCACAATAAAAAAAAGACAGCACTTACGTACTGCCTTACTGAATTGATATGTTACAATGGGATTAGAAATATCTTTGTTTTAAGAAAATAAAACGATGTTAGTTCAGTAATTGAGCTAACATCGTTTTATTTAACAACAATAGTATTTTAATATCAAATATT
This sequence comes from Rickettsiales bacterium, assembly GCA_023301015.1. The sequence goes on from JALZVI010000303.1 coordinate 8,190, forward strand.
TTACCAAGATTAAATTTCGATAATATTTCCTTCTCTAATAAATTGTTTTACACCATCCAATAAAAGGTATTCTTCACCATCAGTACTTTTGAAGTAAATCTGAATTTCGTAATTCTTACCTTTCTTCTGCTCATCATTATTATGATTAATTTCTACAAGATTACCATCGAAGAAAAAAGTTGCACCTCTTACTATTTCATCTCCCTTCGGAGATAAAGGATTCGTTTCTGTAAATGCTAATTCTTCTTGGTAGTCCATATCAAGAATTTTTACTAAAAACTGTTCATCCAATAACATCTTAGTATCACTATGATTCATATAGAATTCGATGTTAGTAAATTTCCAATTTTTTCCTTCAGCAATAAGACGACTTACAGGCTGACCGGCAGGTTCTGCTTTGATTTTAATATCTTGAAATTTAATCCGAGTGTTATTTACAACATTAACAATTTTTCTAAATCTTTCCTCGCTTTCAATTTTATCTTGAACTTCAATTTCAGTTTGCAACTTTAAAGACTCCACTTGACTTTGCTCATTTTGCAAATCATTCATTTGAGTTTTGATAGCAGCTTTTTCCGTTTCAATAGTTGCGATAACTTTAGTATCAACAATTTCTTTTCGAGACATAATTGCAATCTGTTCTTTCTTAGCAGCATATTCCTTTTCTAAATATTCCAATTTACCTTGCAATTCATTAATAATAGCACCTTGAGAACTAATCTTTTTCTGAAGTCTAGCAATTACTCTATGAAGTTTAGTAATACTATCCCGTAGAATTTGATTTTCATCTTCTAATTCAACGTTAAATTCTGTAAGAAATATTCGTTCTTCCTTTTCTATATTAAGCGAATCTTCAAGGTCGTTAAGTTTTTTTATTTTTGAAGTTAGAGTAGACTTCGCTGTATTCAATTTTTTAACTTGAACTCCAGAAAAGATACCTAGACTGACTAATAAAATTATACTTAATGCGATAGTCAAAGACTTGGTCATATTGAAAAATTTTTATTTATTAATAAAAACAACATTTATACGTATATTGACAACTAGTTTGTTACATATATTAAAAAACAAATATTATTCCATTTTTTAATATGTTTTAACAAAGATAAAATAAAATTAAAACCATCAAAATAAAGTATGGTTTCATTTATAATACGGTCCATTTTTTGAAAGCATGGTTTTATATTTGCCTTAAATATTTCGTTTAATTTTTTAATAATAAATTTTAGTTCTAAAAAATGAGTACTCAGACTACACCTTACATTATGATGATACGTCCTTCTAACTTTGGGTTTAATGAAGAGACTGCTGCTAATAACTCTTTTCAATATAATGATACAAGTTTGTCAAATGATGAAGTCAAACAAAAAGCAATGAAAGAGTT
>JALZVI010000304.1 GCA_023301015.1 Rickettsiales bacterium
TATCACATGCAGGAAGCTGGAGCGACATTAGCGCAAGAGCTTGCTTTTACCCTCGCGGATGGGATGGAATATGTCAGAACAGCCTTAGACAAAGGTCTGGATGTAGATGCCTTCGCAGGCCGTCTTTCCTTCTTTTTTTGCATCGGGACCAACATATTTATGGAGGCTGCCAAACTAAGGGCGGCGCGCCAATTATGGTCTAAAATCATGACGGATTTTGGGGCTAAGTCTGACCGTTCAAAAATGCTAAGGACGCATTGCCAAACCTCGGGCGTCTCGCTGACGGAGCAAGACCCTTATAATAATGTTGTTCGAACGGCCTTTGAAGCCATGGCGGCGGCCCTTGGCGGAACACAGTCGCTACACACGAATAGCTTTGATGAGGCGATTGCGCTTCCAACCGAGTTTTCTGCACGAATTGCTCGCAATACGCAGCTTATCCTACAACATGAAACAGGGGTCTGCGATGTCGTCGATCCTTTGGGCGGCTCTTACTATGTAGAGGCGTTGACACAAAACCTCGTTGATACGGCATGGTCCATGATTGAGGAAATCGAAGCTGAAGGCGGAATGACCAAGGCGATTGAGAAAGGGCTTCCTAAGCTGGCGATCGAGAAGGCCGCTGCAAATCGTCAAGCGCGTGTCGATAAGGTGGAAGACGTCATTATTGGGGTGAATAAATTTCGTCTTGAGACGGAAGAGCCGATTGAGATTCGCGACATTGATAATGCACGGGTCCGCGAGGCACAGATTGCTCGGATCAAAGCCGTCAAAGCTGCGCGCGATGACGCGGCCTGTCAGGCCTCATTAGAGAGGATGATGCAGATTGCGCAAACGGGTGAGGGCAACCTCTTGCGGGCAGCGGTAGAGGCCGCAAGAGCGCGGGCAACTTTGGGCGAAATTACGCAGGCTATGGAAGTTGTCTTTGGTCGCCACAAACCTGTTACGCGTGTGATTAAAGGCGTCTTTGCTGAGGCTTATAAAGACGACCCGCTTTATAAGAGTATCGAAACAAAGGTGAGTGAATATCAAACGGAGAAGGGTCAAGCGCCTCATATATTAGTCGCTAAAATTGGCCAAGATGGCCATGACCGCGGCGCAAAAGTCATTGCGACAGCTTTTGCGGATCTAGGGTTTACCGTCGATATGACGGACTTGTTTTCAACACCGGAGGAGGCAGCTGAGCTTGCCATCAAACAAGGCGTTGATGTCATCGGCGTATCCTCTCTGGCAGCGGGACATAAAACACTAGTGCCTGACCTCATCGCAATCTTAAAAAACAAGGATGCCGCACATATTCAAGTGATTGTCGGCGGCGTTATACCGGAGCAAGACTATCCGTTCTTGAAGGACCATGGCGTTGCTGAAATCTTCGGTCCGGGTACAAATGTCTTAGAGGCAGCCTATGCTGTTTTAGCTATCGTTTCGGGTCTGAAACGAAACCAATAAGGTCGAATGAGGTTAGGCAAGCTATCTGTGTAGCCAAGATCTGAAAAATCGGCTGAGATAAAGTAAAATTCCCAATAGACGCTCTTCTTTTCCTGTCCAACAATAAGCGGGTGAGTCGCGGTGCGCTGTGGCCGCGCAAAAGCTTGGACGTTTGGGGCCTATATGGACAATCAAGATCAGTCTGATTATTGGAACGGTGACGCTGGAGCGCGCTGGGTCAGTTTTGCAAAGCGCTTGGATGCAATGCTTATGCCTTTTGCTGAAAGCCTGATAGGGGCCGCTAATATTGGTTCCCAGGAAGATGTTTTAGATATTGGCTGCGGTGGGGGCGCGTTATCTCTCATGGCCTCTAAAATGGGTCACTCTGTCTTAGGCGTGGATATTTCTCAGCCCCTGATCGACTTGGCATGGGAACGCTCGAAAATGGCGCAGTTTGTTCAATTTACCCGCACGGACGCGTCTAGTTTTACTTTAGCGAAGAAACGCAATGTGGCGATCTCCCGCTTTGGGGTTATGTTTTTTGCAGATCCTGTAGCCGCGTTCTCGAACATCCGCCAACAGCTCAAACCAGATGGGCGGATGGTCTTTGCCTGTTGGCAATCACCCGCCAAGAACGGCTGGGCTAGAGCTCCGCTGGAAGCGGCCATGCCGTTTTTCAAAGAGGCCCCCAGCGCCCCTGACCCGAGAGCGCCAGGTCCCTTTGCCTTTGCAGACTCAGAATATTTGACGGACGTCTTAATGGATGCCGGGTGGGCCGCTGTTGAATTGAAAGACTGGACCAAGACAATTTTACTGCCTGGACGTGATGTGGAAGACGCGGCGAGTTTCATGATGGAAATGGGGCCGTTGTCCAAAATCATCAAAGCGCAAGATTTAGACTTTGGTGATGTGCAGGCTGCTTTAGTCGATAAATTAAGCGAGCGTGTGAACGCTGACGGCCGTGTTGAAATGCCGGCCTCTGTTTGGATTGTTAAAGCGTCTAAAATTTAAGGCTTTTGCGCGTGAGCAATATCTGAAAACTATAATGTGAATGTCTCGCTAGACCTTAAGTTCGAGGCAAGCTTGTTGCGGGTGTTTGGGTTTTTGGCTTTTGACTCGTTTTTTGAAAATTTCGTCGGACGTCTCCCTTCGCTAACGCTTAGGGCCGGGCTATCGTGAACCAAGCCCGCTTTGCGGTCTTGGCCATACGGCGTCTATCCCTGACGCATCCCGCTACCCGCGGGCCTATATCAGGCGTTCGCTTGTCAGCGAACTGTTCCGCCTCCCGAGACACGCTTACCCACCCTGCTTTTGAAGGTAAAAGCAGTGCATGCCGATCACGCGCCGCTCATCCCGACCTACAGCCGGGGCTGACTCGGCCCGCGCTCTAAGCGGCGACGAGCTACGGG
>JALZVI010000305.1 GCA_023301015.1 Rickettsiales bacterium
AAAAGTACATTCTACCCAATCTTCTTTCATTATGCTGCAAGTATTTCGTTAAGTTCATCAATAATAGGTTCCATCTCTTGCCCAAAGAGTTGATACATTTTTCCTCTACCACCATGCCCATCGAAGGGATTATAATCCAAGTCATCCAATTCGATATGGTAGCTACTGACTACATGTTCTTTAATCATTCGTAGCCAGTCCATTTGTTCAGGCGTAAAGCGATTATGTTGCCCAGCGTTTTGTTTAAAAATCCATTTTTGAAAATTCTCATCAATGGTTTTATCATACGCTTTGAGTTCCGTATCAATTCCACAAGCTCGTCGTATCAGCGAAACCAATGCCGTCAGTTCATCTTTAGGTTGTTCGCTTTTGACTTCTTCGAGCGCAATATAGGCATTCCAAACAAAGTCAGGAGCTAAAGTCGGTTTTTCTAATTTAAGTTTTTCCATCACCTCTTTTATCATTTTAAAAGTGATGTCCCGACGGTGATAAGGTTGATTATAAAAAATGCTCAATGCTTTGATTTCGTCTTTGTTGGCTTCCAAGTATTCCGTAAAATCTTTGACGGTCGTTTGGGCTTTATCTACCGAAGTGGTGTCCCATTCTGATTTGGTCACCGTATCGAGATTGATGGTGTCGATGATTTGATCGTGTTGCTTTCGGACATTATCGAGGTAGTCGTTGAGTTCTCCATTAAAAGTTTTTGACGCTTGAAGAACGAGTTGATCTTGCGCTTGCTTTTGAGCGTCGGCTTCAAGTGCAGGCGTACGATTTTCGATAGGTGTTTGCTCGATGATTTGTTTTGCTTTTTCTTCTATTTCGTCAGGGTCAAAAGCCGCAATCAATGCTTTGGTGATTTGTTTTAAATTTTTTCCACCTGAAAACTCTAACAATTTATCTTTCTCTTTGTCGGTGATTTGTTTTTCCAAACGAATTAACCGATTCGCTAAGGAGAGAAATAAATCTTCATCCGCAACACCCATCGTAACTGCACCCAAAAGGTCTTTTAATGGAATCCCTCGTTTTCGTTCCAAAGGTCGGCTATCGGTTTTTTTAGATTTAGTGGCACCGACGGCATCTACAATGATAAAGTGGGTTTTGCTTTTGGCAGTTTTGGAAACCAATTGGAGCGAGTCATTATTAATGGTTCTCGTACCACGTCCTTTCATTTGTTCAAAATAATTGATGCTTTTGACATCTCGCATAAAGAGCAACACCTCCAAAGGTTTGACATCTGTACCTGTGGCAATCATATCGACGGTCACCGCAATTCGAGGATAATAGGAATTTCGAAAACGGTTGAGTATCGACTTGGGGTCTTCTTCGATTTTGTAAGTTACCTTTTTACAAAAGCCATCGCCTTCGGCAAATTCTTCTCGAATGATTTTGATAATATCATCGGCATGACTATCGGTTTTTGCAAACACTAAAGTCTTAGGCACTTCGTATTCATTATTTTCATCAAATCGTTTTGGAAAAATAGTAGTGCGTAATGCTTTTTTATATTCTTTGATAATATTTCGAATCTGACTAGGGTTGACTACTTTTTTATCAAGGTCATTTCTTTTGTAAGTCGTGTCTTCGTCTTCTTGTTGCCAACGATTCGCTCTCGTTAATTTGTCTCGCCTATCGACATACCAACCTGCTTTGACGGTTTCGCCATTTTTAGAAATTTCGGTTTCGATGGTATACACATCATAAGGAACATTTACACCATCAGAAACAGATTCTTCATAAGTGTATTGACTCACTACATTTTCATTAAAAAAACCAAAGGTTCGTTTGTCAGGTGTAGCAGTCAAACCAATGAGGAAAGCATCAAAATAATCCAACACTTGTTTCCATAAATTATAAATGGAACGGTGGCATTCATCAATGACAATAAAATCAAATTGTTCGATAGGAACATTAGGTGTGTATTCTACGGGAACAGCTTGTTTTTTATTTCGTTGTTTGTCCATCCAACTAGACTCGTTAGGATTTTCTAACTCTGCACTTTCCTCCAATTCTTCTCCTTTGAGAATAGCATACAATCGCTGAATGGTAGAAATACAAACTTGACTATCCGATGCGATATAACTAGAAGATAATCGTTGGACATTATAAAGTTCCGTAAATTTTCGATTATCATCATTAGGCTGAAAAGTCATAAACTCTTGCTCTGCTTGTTCGCCTAAGTTTTTGGTATCGACTAAAAACAGGACTCGTTTTGCATCCGCATGTTTGAGTAAGCGATAAACAAAAGTAGCTGCGGTAAAAGTTTTACCTGCGCCCGTTGCCATTTGGATTAAGGCTTTAGGGCGATTGTTTTTAAATGAAGTTTCGAGGTTATTGACTGCTACAATTTGAGCAGGTCGCAAACCAGTCGTATCTAATTCGGGAATGTCTTGTAATCGTTCTCGAAGTGGTTTTCCTTTTTTTAGCCATGCGGCAAATGTCTCAGGTCGGTGAAATGAAAAGACTCGTCTTCCTCTAGCTTTAGCATAACGAAAATCTCGAAAGCGAGTTAATGTTCCTGTACTTTCATATACAAAAGGTAGCGGGTCGTTGTTGAGGTATTTGAGTTTGGCGTTGGCGTAGTCGGAGGATTGTTCTTCTACGGTGGTGAGTCGATGTCCTTCTTCTTCTCGTTTGGCTTCAATAATTCCTACTGGTTTTCTATCTACAAAAAGAACGTAATCAGCTGGACCTACATCAGTTTGATATTCTCGGACGGCAACACCTTGGCTTGCAGATAAATCTACTTTCTTTTTAGACTGAACGACCCAACCTGCTAGTTGAAGCATCTTATCTATTTTGTCTCTTGCTATTTGTTCGGGATTTTGATTCATAGAGGAAATATTCTAGAACGTCTTTTTCAGAATTTATATTTGTTTATAAAATATATTAGTTGCGGAATTGAGCGTATTTTCAAATTTAGGAAATCCAAATATAATAAATCTATTTGTTAATATATTGTTTCTTGCATTCAACTCATAAATGCAATTTTTCCATTGCAAATCGGTTCTGCAATATTTTACATAAACGATTTAAGAATATTAGGCAATCCCATTTTATCTCCATTCAAATGTGCTGCTCCTTCCACGTACATGGTTATACCAGTTATACCCAAGCGACCATATTTATCTTTGATGAATTGTACCAGATTGAAAATAACTTCTTCTTGTCGAATATCACAAGACGTTGCATTTACTTCTCCTATCCTACTTTCATTATTTTATTTTAAACGGTAAAGCAATAGTTTTCAACTTTGAACCATTTGGAGTTTCAAATTCTTCGAAAGTATTTTTGGATTGATGATAGTCAGAATTTTCCAATTCTTCAATTTCCAAAATTGGTGCAATACAAACATCTTTTCCTTTGAAGATTGCAGTCCACTCGTCTCTTGCTTTTGTTAGGAAAAATGATTCCACTTCACTTTTTGGAAAAACAGACACTAACAATTCCATTGCATTTTTTCGTTTCCATTCAGGCTTGTTGACTACATCGCAGATGTTATTCCAAAACTTTATTTCTAATGCTCCAACAGAAATCCATTTTCCATCAGCACATTTATAGGGTGCATAATTAACCGCTGTTTTCCCATTAAGGATATTAAATTTCCGATAGTCCAAATCGCTTTTATATAAAGCATAAGGAACTGCCAAAAATGGATGAACGGAATCCGCAATGGATACATCTATAAAACTTCCCTTGCCTGTTCTTGCTTTTTGTAACAATGCTCCTTGCAATGCCATCACCGCCATATAAGCACCTCCAATATCTGCAAATTGAGTTTCAGGAATGGTAGGTTTTCCATTATCATCTTTAAGAAATCCCATAATGCCTGCATAAGCTAAGTAGTTGAAATCATGTCCTGCTTCATTAGAAAAATCATTGTCTCGACCGTAGCCTGTCAAGGACACATAAACAATTTCAGGGTTGATTGCTTTTATTTCTTCATAACCAAATCCCCACGCGTCCATCGCTCCAGGACGAAA
>JALZVI010000306.1 GCA_023301015.1 Rickettsiales bacterium
TAACTAAGTCTAGTATTCAACCTATAGGAGCATCCATCATGAGCATTAAACAATCGTTATTTACCATTATTTTTCTTTTCAACGCACTCGTTGCATATTTTTTGGTGGCAGATATTATGGGTGCTGTGCATCACAAGCATACTCTGAAAGAGGAGCAGGAAGCTAATATTGCAATGACGGATTTGCTTAGATCGGCCGGTAACTGGGCTGTGGAGCGCGGTGTTACTAATGCTGCTTTATCAGGTGCTGAGCCTGTTAGTGAGAAGCGCAAGCAAGTGATTGCAAAGCGCCGTGCTGATGGTGATTTTACATATCAAGATGCTGTAAAGCATATTGATATATTGGTGCAGGAATTGGATAAAGAGAATCCGATATATGATCAAATTATAAGTCAGACTGAGAAAATGAAGCAATCCTATGTTAAGGCTGAGGAGGTGAGGGGGCTCGCAGATAATGAGCTTGCAAAGCCAAAGAGCCTTCGTAATAAGGATTTGTTTAAGAGCTGGGTGCCTACTATGTCAAAGCTAATTATAGCTAGTCAAGATTTGCGCTTTATTCTTACTGAAGAAGCTATGCAAGTTGATCCAGAGTTGGGGCGTGAAGCGATGCTGCGTCATTTCGCTTGGATTATGAGTGAATATGCTGGCCGAGAAAGAGCGATTATGGGTGGTTTTATTTCATCTAATAAAGCTTTGGAGAATAACAAATTAAAAACATTGTCAGAATATCGCGGACGTGTTGAAGTGGCTTGGCATTTGGTGCAAAAGCTTGGCCACGCCTCCAATGATGATGTTAAAGCTGGCATTGCAAAGGTGGGGGATGTATTTTTTAACGAGTATTCTGTGGTGCGCGATGGAGTTTATAAGGCTGGAATGAAGGACTCTCGTTCGCTGCCCTTAGTGGGAGAGCATAAAGTATATCCGCTAGGTTCTGCTGAGTGGATGAGTGCTGCTACAAAGGCGATAGATAGTATTCTAGAGCTGCAAGAATTGTCTATCGATGAAACTTCTGTGCATATGGCGCATATGGTCGGCCAGGTTGATTCTGAGATTGTCTTAGAAGCTGTATTGTTGATAGTTACATTGCTTGTAAGTGCTTCTGCTTTTTATCTGGTGTTGTTCAAAGTAACGCGTCCAATTAAAGAAATTACAAATGTTATGAATGTCTTGGCTGATGGTGATACTAATGTAGAAATTGTAGCTCTTGGTAGGAAAGATGAAATTGGAGAAATGGCAGATTCTGTTCAGGTCTTCAAAGACAATGCTATTCAAAAAGCTCAAATGGAAGAGGAGCAAAAAGAAACTGAAGTGCGTGTTGAGCGTGAGAAGAAAGAGGCGATGAATAATCTGGCTGATTCTTTCCAAAAACGTGTGCAGGGTATTATTAATACGGTTGCGTCATCTGCAACTGAGATGTCTCAAACGGCTGGGCATATGAATGAGCTGATTTCCAAGTCAAGTAGTGCCACGGGTGTTGCAGTAGGTGATGCATCGCAAACTAGTGATAATGTTCAGTCGGTTGCGGCCGCTTCTGAGGAGATGTCGTCAACTATTAATGAAATTTCTTCGCAGATACAAAAATCAAACGAGCTTATTACAAATTCGGTTGCAGCGGTGAGAGATGCTGATGTTCAAGCTCAGTCATTGGGTGGTGCATCGAAAAAAGTGCAAGAAGTTGTGCAAATGATCTCGGATATTGCTGGGCAAATTAATTTGCTAGCTCTTAATGCTACGATTGAGTCTGCTAGAGCAGGTGAGGCTGGTAAGGGGTTTGCGGTTGTTGCAAATGAGGTGAAAGGCCTTGCTGGCGAGACGGATAAGTCGGTACAAGAAATTGAGAAAGTTGTTGCAGAAATGAATCTAGCATCTACGGACATCATCTCTTCGCTAGATAATATCAAAGGTTCTGTTGATGATATCCAAAGCAGCGCTGGAGGAATTGCTTCTGCAGTTGAAGAGCAATCTGCAACTACCAATGAAGTATCTAATAGCATGCAGGCAGCAGCAAAAGGGACGCAGTCGATATCTGAGAGCCTGTCAGAAGTTAGCTCTGCATCTAATGAGGCAAGTGAGGCTTCTTCGAATGTGCTAGATGCTGCGAATGAGCTTTCGGAACAAGCTGAGAAACTAAGCGCAGAAGTTGCAACCTTCATGAGTGAAATTAGAGATTCTGCTTAGGGAAGTTCTGTAGTTCTCTAAAAGGATATTATAGCCATTGCTGCCTTCGGTAATGTCTAAACCCATATCGCTAATAAGAGTAGCTAGTTGCTCCTGATGTGGGTTCGCTGTTAGCTCGTCATACAGGTATGGAGTCTCTAGGTTCTGCTGATGGAACTTAATCTGCTCGTCTGTAAGGCTTCCATTCTCGTCCATGCTACGCTTACGCTTCTCCAGCGCCGTTTGAAGGTACTGGCGCACTATGTCTTTGGCTTGGGCGTGGTTCATTAATTGGCTTCCATGGGTTTCATATATTATAGCCATATGATACTGCAAATACCTAGCTAACATCAATGCAATTTTGGGCACTCTCGTTTTTAGGGATAGCCTTATATGCTCTGGCTTCCTGTGCTGCTGCGTCAGAAGGGGAAAGCGGAAGTAGTATATATTATGTCTGGATAGGCTCAAATA
>JALZVI010000307.1 GCA_023301015.1 Rickettsiales bacterium
GAAGATGGATAATTTATATATATTCATAATTATAACAATACTACGATATGAAAGATTCTGATGTTTTCATGCTTTTGGCCATGGATTCATTAAAAAATGGAGATAAAAACATCATGAAAACAAAGCCACTTATTAATCCCGAGAATACACCTCAACAAGTTTTCCATCAACCAATTGTCCAACAACTTTCGGCAAGTGACCATGAAGACCGATTCAGACAATATCTCGACAAAATGACCATTCTAATGACAAAACTTGAAGACAGGACATCTACTGCTGAATCTGAGCGAAGTGAGATGCGTAATTCGTTTAATAGTTTACTACAGCTACTAAAGAAGCAACAAGAAACTGACAAATCTTCTAAAATAGAAGATGAGCGTGTACAACGCATTCTATCTGCTGCTGTCAAGGAAAATGAAATAATGTCTAACCAGAAAAATGTTTGCGTTGACACCAATATCGAAAAGATAAGAACACTTAAAAGAAAAATACAACTTTCCAAGACCGATTCAGAGAGAGACGTATTCCAGAACATACTTTCATTCATGGAAAACAAGTCAGATGATGACATAACAAGATGGGATTTTGATATGATGTCCCAATGGTTTAACTCGTATGTAAAACCATCATGTTCTGATTGTCCACCTGGTCCACCTGGTCCACCTGGTCCATCTGGCAAGGATGGTATAGATGGCAAAGATGGTATTGGTATCCCTGGTAGGGATGGGAGAGATGGTATGGATGGTGCACATGGTAGAAATGGGAACGATGGTAGAGATGGTAGGGATGGGTTCGAAGGACGACCCGGTCCTATGGGACCCCCTGGATTAACTGGTCCAGATGGTCCTATTGGTGTCGATGGTCCCACTGGTCAGAGGGGTCCTATTGGTATGCCAGGTTCACCAGGTCTAACCGGTCCACCCGGAGACAGAGGTATACCAGGGTTTTCCGGGCCCAGTGGGCAGCCTGGTATTAGGGGTGATACTGGTGAACGTGGCGAAACCGGTGAAAGAGGAGAACGCGGTGAAACCGGTGAAAGAGGAGAACGCGGTGAAATAGGTCCAATTGGTGAAACAGGAGGCCAAGGTATTCAAGGTATACCAGGACGAATTGGTCTTACTGGGGAAATGGGACCAGAAGGAACCAGGGGTGAAATTGGTGAACAAGGTATCCAAGGTATCAGAGGAAGTAGAGGTGACGATGGTGATAAAGGCGACATTGGACCAATTGGTGAGACTGGACCACAAGGTGTACAAGGTATACCAGGAAAGGTGGGAAGGACCGGTGAAAGTGGTGGACAAGGGTCTCAAGGTGTAAGAGGTGAAACAGGAGAGATGGGTCCACAAGGTATACAAGGTATCCGTGGATCACGTGGCGATGACGGTGACCAAGGAATGCCTGGACCAAAGGGAGACCCGGGGTTGAATGGTATTAATGGTGTTGATGGTATACAAGGAGCAGAAGGTAAACAAGGAGAGCGCGGGGAACAGTCTGGTCCTATGGGTATATTTGGAGATTTTGATAGAGAAATAAGGACAGAACTTTCAAATAGAGTTGACGTTCTCAGGTCTGGCCTAGAATCTGCTGTAAAGGATGAAGATGATACATTGATTGCATTATTGAATGGTATAATAATATCCATAGACGCATCCGATAGTAAGAACCTCTCGTACACTAGAGAAGGTGTGAAAAATATTATAGACAATTTTCCACTGATAGTGGACAAAGAGGGTCGTATAATAAACGTCATGACAGATTTGACTGAACGTATTGAACGTCTTGGGTCGGATGCAGATGAAAAGATGCCTATTATTATGGGTAGACTTAAAGATGCTTCTCGTCAGTCAGTAAGGTCCAAGGATAGGGTCAGGATTGCATCTGAACAAACTCTTCAATCTATATATGATTCAATAGCAGTTGTTAGGGATAGTATTCCATCAATCGGAGAACTCCCTGTTGACCTCAGAGAAACTGGGTCTATTTTTGCTGATAGTCTTGTTGGTGATTTATTATCTGATGTCAATGCTATTGACACTGTTTCTATATCTAATTCTGGTAGAGAATTAGATTCTTCTATAAATAGTAGACTTTCTATAGACTCTTTCCCAGGTATATCTTCTGGTGGAAATTTAAACTAATCCTTCATCTTTTTAAAAACTTGAGGACTTAGTACCTCGTCGGGACCCCTTTTGAGGGCCTCTTTTTTAAGTTCCATTTCCTTTAAAGACTTTTTAGAAGGAGGGAAATGGGGACTTAGTAGCTTACACACGTTAAAGAATGTTACTGTACCGAAATCTTCAGGGGGGGACAGAAGGGCAATGAGTTTATCATCTAAAATGATCTCATTCTTCTTGTCTTCCCTCTTTAATCCATTTTCTTTGATATAAGAATTCATCCTGGACACAACTGTAGTCCTTGCAATTTTCTCTCCCTTGGCCAGACCCAAAAATGCTGCCAATTCTTTACTCACAACTGACTTCCCAGCAATACCGTGTCTCTTACGGTTGGGATCAGGTGTAACTGTCTTGCGGCGCTTCTTCTTAGAATGAAGAGTTGCAAAGTCTATAACTGTCTTCTGACATAGCAAAAGTACCAACTTTAGTACCCATTCTGTGGAATTTCCATCATCATCCACACTGTCATATGATGGTGTGGTACTTAGAGATGACACTAGACT
>JALZVI010000308.1 GCA_023301015.1 Rickettsiales bacterium
TAGTAACTCTATATGCTAGTGACGAAACTACTATTGTAGATGGCCCCGTTACTATACCACCGTATGGTTCTACTACTCTTGCATGTAATGCCAATACAGAGTTTGTGGTTACATCAACAGGAAATGTTTATTGTGGGACATCTGCAAACAATGGTGGCGCAACAAATCTATTGGATACACGTATAGTACCCCCTATGACAACTGAAATATTAGGTTACAATAGATTCAATCGCGTAACTGCTCAATTTACAGGTACCACCGTAACATGGTATAGGAGAAATGGGGAGACTAATTCGTTTACAGTTAACGCGGGTACACCAGTTGCGATATATACAGGTGATATCACAGGAGGTGTAGCACCCACAAACGCAGGAAGTACAGTGGATTATTTTGAAAATGGGTGGATTATATTAAAAGCGGATAAGCCTATTTCATGTTTCTCAGGGGCTGATGGGGCGGGTTCCAACGCAACCCCGGGATGGCCACTTAACCAATTGTCCCAATTGTTTGCAAATCCTGCAACTATTTCAGATTCTAGAACACGTGCTGACCAGGCATCAATTAGTATATGTTCCCCTTACGAGGGAACAGCCACTGTTTATAATTCTTCTGGTGTAGAAATTGATACATTTACACTTACAAGGTCAACAACCCCTGCAACAACTGCAGATGATCAGTTATACCCAGCTGCAGGACAGTGGCAACCAATAGATCTTGCAGCACCTGTAGATTGGATTGGTGGGTGGGTACAAACTGACGTACCTTCTATGTGTATTATGAACTTTATGGATAGTACTGTACATACTACTGATAATGGTGACGAAACTGTTATACCAGGTGTTACACCAGAAGAGATAAGAGCGGTAGTAATAAAAGATGCTAGTGGGTTATATAGAAGACGGGATATAGATGCATCTGGGGTTGAATCGTGGAATATATGTTGATTTGATAGAAAATATTATTTTTATATTATAAATAATGTCCAGTTTAATAAGATTTGATGGTGTTAGAGATATGTGTGGCGATGATATTGTTTTTTTTAATAAACTTTTACAAATATTCAGAGAAGAATTGAAGGAATGTCTTGACGAATTATCTTCATCTTTTATAAATTTGGACACTGAATCTGTGGCAAATGTGTGTCATAAAATAAAGGGTATGTCCCTTGCCATGTGTTGTGATAGTGTTTCACAATATTCTCTTATTTTGGAAAAAAGTGCAAGAGCTTGTTACTGTACAAAAAATGAATACCTATTACTGGTTATATCCATAGTGGATGTTTTAAGAGAAACTATATAGCAAAATTACCTGCCACTACCATCTCAGGGTAAGTTTTTCCACCGTGTTTAGACTCATCCATCCCAAGAGTCTCTACTTCCGATGTAACTCTCATTCCGATTGTCATATTGATCAATGTGAACAGGGACATACACGTAACAGATGTCCATCCAATTACAGCTAGGATGAATATAACATTTACTGTAACCGCGGTACCATCCCCCCCATATAACAACCCGGAACACTTGCCAGGCTCTCCATAATACGCTAGTTCATAGTTATCCTTTGTGGCAAAAAGAGATGATGCGAGAACTCCCCACATACCACAGAATAGGTGCACTGGTATAGCATCTACAACATCGTCGATCTTAAGATAAACTAGAAGTTTGGCAGAGTAAGTATATACAAATGCCGAAACGACACCAATAACAAAAGCTCCCTCTGGTTCAACGACACTACATCCAGCAGTAATACCAACAAGTCCAGCCAGTACACCATTGTTAGCAGATCCAGCGTCCCAGTATCCCGATATCATTTTGGAAATCAATACGGTTACAATAGAAGCTGATGCGGCTGATATAGTAGTTGTTACCATGGTTTTAGCAGCGATTCCAGATACACCGATAATTGCCAAAGTAGACACACCATTAAATCCATACCATCCTAGCCATAGGATAAGAGTACCTAGCGACTGTAGTACAGCAGATTGTTGAGGGAGAATTGAACCACTCTCGTCAAATCTACCAATACGAGGGCCAGTTACTATTGTGGCACATAACGCTGCTACACCACCAGTCATATGTACAACACCACTCCCGGCAAAATCAATTACACCACAGTCCATAAAACGCTTCCCCTCGTCTACAAAAGCTGATGCCCAACCGCCTGCCCATCCCCAGTGTACAACAACTGGGTAGATGAAAGAAGTGAGTACAATTGAATATACAATGTAAGCATTCAATGATACACGTTCTGCCACTGCTCCAGATACTATTGTGGCAGTAGTGGCGGCGAATGCCCATTGGAAGAACCAAAATGCGTACTGCTTACCATTTGTAAGTGTACCATCATCTGATTCAAATTGAGTACCCTTAAGAAAGTATCCATCAGTACCAATAAATCTGTTAGAAGATTCTCCAAATGCAACACCAAATCCGCATAGCCACCAACATAGGGCTCCGATAGATGCATCTCCTATGTTTTTCATAAGAATGTTTTTAGTATTCTTTACAGAGA
>JALZVI010000309.1 GCA_023301015.1 Rickettsiales bacterium
TTCTTTTGATTCAGCGCCATTAATCCTACTGATCTGCGTGTGGTCAGCTGCGTAGATCACAGCTGAACTCCTTTTCATTGTCTGATTAGGGAAATAGTCAAATGACCACGGGGTCGGGTATAACCTAACAAGACGCTGCTCCCGACGACCTTTAGCGTCGTCAGTCGAGATGGATGTTTCTTTCTTTTCGTCACTCATATTCGTTAAATTATCGTTTGATTTTGGTCGCCGGAGAGCTACACGTTCATCGAGAAATTAGAGTCATATCCTCAATCCGCACCTCATGTTCAAGAGGTCCTCTCCCGTCTAAGGACACCATAGCGTATCCTGTAGATCTATATCGGTATCGCTCGTCGTCACATCCTGTGTAATCCGCAGAGTCATCGTTGATGCACATGCACATGCCAGCCATCGGCTCAGATCGCACCATCGGATCCCCTCTGTCCTCTGGCAGGTGGAACATCACAACCATCACGGGCTTGTCCTCGAAGATGTCTATTAGTTTTTGGAGATTTTTATTTGGTTTCATTTTTTATGGGTTGGCTGGCGTTTAAGAGGATGAACAAGGTGCTGGAGAGGACGGCCCTTAGCTCATAGTGTTGCGCCGTCACACGCGCCGCCACTCAGCCCGGCGTTCTGATCATAGGAGATCGCGCTCAGCCGCATCGTTCAACGCGGCTCTGGCCCAGGTGTCGAAACGCATCCCTGCTTTTTTGTGTGCATCGTGCCATCTCTTCTTTTCATCTCCATCGACCCCGTTGATTTTTGCGACCGTCCGGTATTTCCCTCCGGCACCTGTCCTCTTTCCTCCACGCTGGAACGTAGGCGCCCCGGCTTTGGTTCTTTGACTCCGCATCGTCTCACGGCTCACCCCGTGCTCTTTCGCGAGCTCGATGTTTGATTTTGACCAATCAAATTTACTCATTGGCTCCTCCTTCCCAAATGATCGGAAACAAATAGCGACGGCCATCATCAGAGAGGACGGTGTCATCGTTGCTGAGGATCATCCCGCCGCGTTCTCGCATCTCTTGCGGCGGCGAAAATCCTCCAGTCGTCCGTAATACTGGAGATTTCGGCACCGTGAATCCCTTTCGTTTCCGGCGGCTCCATCCCTGCCATTTTCGGTTCGCGGCTTCGCCGGAGTGAATCATTAAAACGCAAAGATCTTCCTCTGCCGCTCTTTTTTTTGCCTCCTCGAAAGCGGTTTCGAAATCGAAATGTCCTTTCGTAATCGGTCGGGTGAACGAGTTGAATCCGGCTTTTTTGTACTTGGTATCAGTCATTTTTTCAGTTCCGGGCAATCCCCCGGCGGAGTTGTTTTTGGGCTCATTCCCTTCAACAAAAATAAGATGCCATGCAATTGATCAATGCGCAAGATCAATTGCATCATTCCACCTCGCTTTGCGAATCGTCATTCTAACCAGGCACAAAAAAAGGGAGCCAAACAAGGCCCCCTCACTCGTCACCACTCACCTCACCTCTTCGGCCCACCAACCAACTTCTCCAGCTCCCGCCGCCTCTCCGGCGTCAACTCGCGCGCATTACTCGGCTGCTTTACGCAATCCTTCTTTCCCATGCGCGCTTCTCTCTTCTCCTCATCCACCGGGAGCAAAAATAACGCAAGCAGGCCACCCAGCCAGCTAAAAAAGGCAGACAGCACCAGGACAACTCGCCAATTCTGCCCCCGGTCCGCCGCCATCATCGGCAACACCACTGGAGGCACTCCCCATGCCAGCATCGCCCAAACAAAAGTCCACATCCACGAATTATTATTAGTCGAAGCCAGTAGCATTTCCATGCCCCATCTCTATCTCCATCCCCAGACTGGATCAATCACCTTTCTCACTACCCTCTCCCAGCACCCTAATCGGCTTACCGTTAAAAGTCCCCCCATCCTCTGCCACCATCTGTTCTTGTTTATGAGGGACCTCATAAACCGCAGCTTTCTTCTTCGTCGCCTTTTTATGGCTAGGCTTACCTCCCTTCCCAGACCTAGACGGCGCACTCTGCAATCCCTGAGGGACGGAAACCCCATGCAAAGTCAACTTCTCGTAAACAGCATCACGGATGAATGTAGATCGGTCAGCATAACCCAGCCGCGCCAGAGCCTCATCGATTTCTTCAAGAAATCCTACCTTCAAGAAGAGCCCGATCTGTTTTTGTCCGTCGCGTGCCATTGATCGGCTTCTATGCCTAAAATCAAAAAAACTAAAGAAATGTTTGCACTCGGTTTAAACTCAGTTTAAACCTTATTCATCCAACCGAAACCAACCATGCCCAAAGCAACCACCTCAGCCGTCTCAAAAAAAACCGGAAAACAAGTAGTCGTCTGGTTCCCCCAAGCCGTAGTCGCCGAGATTGAGAGCCTCCTCCCAGGCCTAGATACCGATCGCTCAAAGTTCATTCGCCGTGCGGTAAAAGAAAAGCTCACCCGCTCACGCTAAACCCCATCCCCGCCTAACCATGCCCCATCCCGCCGTCCTCGCCACACTCACCCCCTCCGAACGGGCCGAGCTCGAAACACTCCAGACCGAAGCCCACA
>JALZVI010000310.1 GCA_023301015.1 Rickettsiales bacterium
TTTAAAGCATATCCATCATCTGCATAAGCTATTTCATTTCCGAGTACAGCGACTAATTGACTTTCTGATTGTAAAAACTTAATCAAGCCAGAATAGATATAGATGTGACCACCAGGTAAGGTAAAAGCATTTTTGATATCATCATTATCAACGATATAGACACTCCAGTCAAATTCATTTCTATTGTTTACCACAGAGGTGTTTAGTAGAGTCTTAAAAATGACTTCTAAGCGATCATAAGCACACTTGTTGGTTAATCTATTCAGAATAGGATATACATCTTGCATAGATTCAATCCCCTGCTTCATTGTATTTCCGATATTAATTTGATCCTGTATAGTAAATTCATCAATATTCTGACGAATAACACTACCTGTTTTTTCGCACCCAGCTAGCAGGAATACGAGCAACACCAAACTAAATATTGTATTATTAAAGAGAGGACACCGTTTTTGATTAAACATAATGTGGATAAATCTAGTGTTAGGAATGAATCATTCCTTTAAAGAACTTCTATACGAAGGCTTTTGATAAACTAAACTAAAGGGGGGGAATAAAAGAGGGGGAAACTTAACTATCTAATAGGAATTCAAAAAATATGCCAATGGAAGAAATATAGGAATAGGTTTGACGTCTTTGCCGTCAAACCTATTCTTTTTAGTTGTTTTGTCGTTACTAAGCAGCTTCTTTTAGTTGAGATAGCTTAGACTTATTAATTTTAGAAGTAGCATACTCTCTAGTGACTTCAAAGGAAGTTACATCACTTTGAGAAGGTAATTCAAACATAGCGTCTGTCATGATTGCTTCACAAATAGATCGAAGCCCTCTAGCACCTAATTTATACTCTAGTGCAGTTTCTGCTATAAAGTCTAATGCATCATTAGTAAATGTCAATTCGATATTTTCTAACTCCATTAAACGTTGATATTGTTTAATTAGCGCATTTTTAGGTTCTGTAAGGATACGTCTTAATGCACTTAGGTCAAGCGGGTATAAGAACGTTAATACAGGTAACCGACCTAAAAGCTCTGGTATGATACCATAAGTTTTTAGATCCATATGAGAAATATACTGGAGTAGATTTTCTCTATCTACTTTTTCGGTATTATCACCATTGAATCCAATTACTTGTGTGTTCTTACGACGAGCAATGATTTTTTCTACTCCGTCAAAAGCACCACCACAAATAAATAGAATATTATTAGTATTAACTTTTACTAATTTTTGTTCTGGATGTTTTCGGCCACCTTGTGGCGGAACGTTTACATCTGTACCTTCTAGCATTTTAAGCATAGCCTGTTGTACTCCTTCTCCAGAAACATCTCTAGTGATAGATGGATTATCGCTTTTTCTAGCAATTTTATCTATCTCATCTATATAAACAATTCCTTTTTGTGCGGCATCTACATTGTAGTCACATGCTTGTAACAGACGGCTTAGCATACTCTCTACATCTTCTCCAACATAGCCCGCTTCTGTAAATACCGTTGCATCAACAATAGCAAATGGAACATTTAGAAATTTAGCAATCGTTTTTGCAAGTAAGGTTTTACCTGTACCTGTACGACCAACCAAAAGAATATTTGATTTTTCAATTTCAATCTCGTCGTCCTTAGGCTGTTTTAATCTTTTATAGTGATTATAAACGGCAACAGATAAGAATCTTTTGGCTTCTTCTTGTCCTATAACAAACTTATCCAAATGATCTTTTATATCAATTGGTGTTAGCTTGTCTGGAACTTTATGATTTTCCCACTGCTTGCTAGCATCTCCTTCTCCATTCTTTTTGTTACCGTATAGTTCTTCTTGTATAATCTCTTCTGCTTGTTCTACACATACTTCACAAATATGTCCATCAATACCAGCAATTAGTATTAAGGCCTCTGCTTTATCTCTGCCACAAAAAGAGCAACGAAAATTTTGCTTGCCTCTACGCATTTTATCAGAATTTAATTCCTTATCCATTTAAGGTGTTTATTCGAAAAGTATATAATCTTGTAACGCTGCTTTGATCGAGGTTGTTAAAAAAAACGAACCATTCTTAGATTACAGGTAATTTTTACAAGATAGTAAATATTAATTAATTATCAACTTTTAAGAAGGAGTTGGAATCTACCTAAAACTAAATTGGAGTATAACTGTACAATTATACTCCAATTCAATTAGACCTTCTAACAAGAACTTTAAGCTTCTTTCTTATCTTTTTTGTCCTTATCCTTATCAGGCGTTCCTTTCATTAATACTTCATCAATCAATCCGTATTTCATCGCTTCTGCTGCTTTCATCCAATTATCTCTATCGGAATCTTTCTCGATGGTTTTAAAGTCTTTGCCTGAATGCTTAGCTAGTATTTCATAAAGCTCTTCTCTTAATTGCTTAGAGAATTTATAGCTGATTTCCATATCACTGAACGTACCTCTCATACCCCCAGATAACTGGTGAATCATTATTCGTGCATGAGGCAAAGCAGAACGCTTCTTTGGTGCACCAGCCGCTAATAATACTGCGCCCATAGATGCTGCCAATCCTGTACAAATAGTAGCTACATCAGGACTAACATACTGCATTACATCATAGATGCCCATCCCATCAATCACACTTCCTCCAGGACTATTAATAAATAGCTGAATGTCTCTTTTAGGATCAACAGATTCTAAGAATAACAGTTGAGCTACCAATATGTTAGATACTTGGAAGTTAACATCTGTACCTAAGAATAAAATACGATCCATCATTAAACGAGAGAATACGTCTAATACAGTGGCATTCATTCTTCTTTCTTCGATAATGTATGGCGTCAAGCTATTCTGGAAAGCTTGAGCACTCATTTCTGCATATTTATCAACATGGATGCCGCCAATACCTTGGTCTTTGACAGCAAACTTTCTAAATTCATCGTTTAAATTCATATTCACTCGATTTTTGTAATTCTAAAAAAAAACCGCATAG